>CAZDYW010000295.1:0-2503 GCA_964509655.1 uncultured Anaerolineales bacterium | reverse complement strand
CCGAGCTTTGAGCTTACCGTCAGGCGATGTTCGGGGCCGTAGAGCGCGTTCAGGCGTCCGTCTACGTTGCGCAGCCCGATGGATGGGTTCTCCTCCTGAGCGGATGTGGGCGGCCTTACCAGTGTCTCGGTCAGCCGCTCTGGGGGGAGGCCCGGCCCGTCGTCCTCGACGCGGAGCAACAACTCGCCGTTCGTCGGCTCGATGGTGATGCGCACCGTGCCGCCCTCCGGTTGCTTGGATACACCGTGGACCACGGCGTTTTCCACGATGGGCTGGAGTATCAGCGTGGGCACCGGTTGATCCAGCGGCAGGTCATCCGGAATGGCCCACACGATCCGCAACCGCTCCTCAAGGCGTGCTTTCTCCAGCGCCAGGTAGGCCTCGACGTAGCTGATCTCATCCTGCAAGGCCACGAATTCCCCCGACCGCAAGGCACGCTGGAAAACCTCGGATAGATCGAGCAGCAAGCAGCGCGCGATTCCGGGATCGGTGCGCACGAAGTAGCGGATGGTATTGAGCGCGTTGAAGAGAAAGTGCGGGTTGATCTGGGCGCGAAGGGCGCGCACCTCGGCACGGGCACGGGCCAGCTCAGCCAGCTCGGCCCGGCGGCGGGCGGCCTTGGCCTGCACTCGGCTCACGATCAGGGTGACCACGACCATTGCCAAAGCCGAGATCAGCATACTGGGCATGAGGGCCATCAGTCCGGGCGGCTCGCCGGCGATGAGCGTGAGATAGCCATAGACCATCTCGGCGGTCGCGCCCAGCAGCGGTGCCATGGGCGAGATCGAGCGCTGCTTGCCCAGCAGATCGGCGCACAGGCTGGCTATGGCTCCCACACCCAAGACTGAGGAGTTGCGCATATTTCCCACGTAGAACCAACCCAATATCTCTCCCCATGGCGGATTTTGGAGCAGTATGAGCAAACCGCCCGACTGATAGAGGAAGCGGAACTCAGGTCCCCAGCCGAGCAGAAGGTCGCAGGAGCCGAAAAAGAGCCAGCGGGCCAGGCTCAACCACAGGCCGGTCCGCCATCCTCCCAGCAAGCTGCCGGTGATTACCACGACGGAGGAGCTGAACAATAGCGGCTCGTGGAACATGCGGTAGAGCCACCATTCGTAGGCGTGGGTCAACATCTGGATGCCGAGCAGTCCTCCGAGGAAGCGGTACTCATCATAAGGGAGCAGTTGCCTGTCGACCACGCGCTGGAAGATCTGCGTCTGGCTGAAGAGGTAAATCAGCGCCATCGGGAAGATGGTCACCTGGAGGATCAACCCGACCCAGTAGGGATCGAGATCGAAGTCGGTCAGCGCGTCGGGGAGGATGGCGGCTAGGGTGGGGTCGATGCGGCGTCTGTTCAGTGCCAGCAGAAACATGCCCAGTAGGATCAGAATCGCCGCCCCGGCCTGAGCTATGCGGCGGGGGGATTCCAGGGAAAGCAGATCGGAGATGTTGAAGCGATGTTTGCGGGATGGCATGTTTTCCTCGCTCGCAGCTAAAGCGCCGGAGATGGCGCATTTCACAAATGCAGCCCAATTATAACATAAACGAAGGGGAAGGAGGCAAAAAATCGATAACTGGTCTCATAGGAGGATAAACGGGAGTTGTCACGTCCGCCCGCTGTGTGTACAATCATATAAGGGAGGAAAGCAGAAATGAATCAACGAGGAAAAGAAACCAGGTTTTTGAGAAAAACCTGGTTTCTAGCCTTACAAATCCCCAGGTTATTGAGAAGGTGCAATGATGATTTGGCATGGAGCCAGCTTCTCCTGTTCCTTCTCCTGAGCCTGTCGCTGGTGGCGTGCAACCATCCCCGCGACGCGGTCTGGGAGCGGGTGCAGGAGAGCGGCGTGCTGCGCGTGGGGATGGACGCCAGCTTCCCGCCCTTCGAATCCATCGCCGCCGATGGAGCCTTGGTGGGATTCGATGTCGAACTGGCGCGGGAGCTGGGGCGGCGGTTGGACCCTGCCCTGAGCAATGTCGAAGGGGTCGAGGTGGAATTCGTCGCCAATCTGCCCTACGATGGGCTCTACGACGCGCTGACGGCGAACCGCGTGGATGTGGTCATCTCGGCCCTCTTCGTGCGCCCGGACAAGATGGCTGATTTCGCCTACTCGACGCCCTACTTCGACGCCGGGCCGGTGTTGGTGGTGGGCGCAGCGCAAGGGGAGCTTCGAGGGCTGGGCGATCTCGCTCAACACAGGGTGGCGACGGCGCTCGGCACGCGCGGTGACCGTGAGGCGCGGGAGTTAGCGCGACGGATGGTCGGCCTGACTGTCGCGCCTTACCCGACGGCGGCTGAGGCATTGGCGGCGGTCGAGACTGGTGAGGCGGACGCCGCGCTGGTGGATCACGTCTCGGCACTGGCGGCGACCAGGGATTCCGATCTGGTCATCGTGGGCGAGCCGGTCGTCGAGGAGCCCTACGCCGTGTGTATGAGGGGGGATAGTCGGCGGCTTCTGCGGGCCGTCAATGATGCGCTAGCGGAGATGGCGGCGGATGGGAC
>CAZDYW010000294.1:0-3988 GCA_964509655.1 uncultured Anaerolineales bacterium | reverse complement strand
CTCCATCATATAATCAGCAAGAATCCTGTAACAATCAGAAAAGCATACACCACCCGCTTGAACTCTTCCCCGGACACTTTCCTGTTCGCCCAGCCGCCCAGCAGCACCGCTGCCAGGATCACGGGCAAACCGTAGGCGTAAAGTCGCAGCACCTCCGGAGTCCACAAACCGGCCACCCCGTGGCTGATCAAAATCGTCCCGCCGGTCACTATGAAGTATCCTTGCAGCGTGGCCCGGAAGCGCTCCGGAGGCCATTCGCGCATCATTCCATAGATCACGACGGGCGGCCCGTTCGTGTTGTAGGCGCCGCCCAAAACGCCCGCCACGAGTCCGAAGACGTAAGACAAGCGCTCGCTCTTCAGTTTAGGCAAGCGAGGCGCGATCAAGTTGTACATTCCAAACCCGATCAACAGTATGCCCAGGATAGCCTCCGCGATTACCTCCGGCGCCGCTTTGAGCAAGAACAGCCCTACCGGTATCCCGACCAGAGTGGAGATCACCAGCCGCCAGGCCGCTTGCACATCGACTCGGCGCCACGACTCTAACAAGATGGTGAAGGCAATCGTGGACCCGCCCAGCGCCACCAATGGCGTCGCCGTCTGCACGCCGACTATGAGCGTCAGCAGCGGCATCGCTACCAAAGCGTCGCCAAAGCCCAGAGCGGAGCGCGTGAACGTGGATAGAAACAAGATGCCGATGACCAGCAAGGTTTGTGGCGTTATGTTCATTTCACCGTTATTGTATCACAGACTAATCCAAGCACAATAGCAAAGAAACCAGGTTCTTCTGAAGAACCTGGTTTCTCTGCCCGACTACTATGAAGAACGCCGAATCTCAGACCAATATACCGACCTTTGATACCAACGACTCGACGAGCTGATACGATCCCACCGCTGTGCCATCGAGGCTGGCGGCGGCTGCGCCGGAGGCCACGCTCCAGCGCAAGACTTCCGGCAGCGGCAAATCCCGGCTCAATCCCCAGACCAGCCCCGCGACCGCCGCATCCCCAGCGCCGATGGGATTCCGCTCCTCGATCTCCGGCGCTTCCGCCAACCACGTTTGCACCCCATCCGAAAGGAAAGCGCCACGCTTGCCCAGGGAGATGAGCACCAAGCGCACACCCAGCGCGTGGATCGCTTCCGCCGCCGCTTTGATCTCCTCCAACGTCTCCACCGGCGAGCCGGTCAGCTCGCTCGCCTCGTGAGCGTTCGGCTTAGCCAGGAAGGGACCGGCCTCACACCCATAGCGCAAAGGCGCCCCGCTGGTGTCGAGGATGGCTTTCGCGCCGGCCGACTGAATCCGCTGGATCAGGTCGGCGTATATCCGCTCATCCGCGCCCGGCGGCAGATTGCCCGAAAGCACCCACCAATCCCCCGCCTGCGCCAACTTGTCGACCTTGCCCACGAGCGCGGCTTGTTCGGCTGGCGTGATCGTCGGCCCGCTCTCATTGACCTTGATGTAGCGGGATTGATTCTCGGCGACGACGCTGATGTTGGTGCGCGTCTCTTCCGCGACCCAAGTGAGGTCGGTGGCGATCCCCAGGGAGGATAGGCCCGCTTCCAACTTCTCACCCGTCTTGCCGCCCACGAAGCCAAGCGCGGTTGAAGATTCAGCGGCGGCATCAGCCGTGCTCCCCGCGCCCAGGGCGACCAGCGCCCGCGATACATTGAAACCCTTGCCGCCATAATCGACGCGCGTGGCCGTGGCGCGCAACACCTCATCGAAGAGAAGATCTGGAACGGTCAGCTCCCGGTCGAGCGCCGGATTGAGAGTCAATGTATAGATCATGGGCGCCAATACTCCTCAATCAGCGCCCGCTCAGCCTCATAAGTCCAAATCCCGCCGGGGCCAAGGCGCTCCGCGACGTGGGGGAAGCTCTCCTCCAACTCAGCGACGCCGGTCAGGGGCACGCCCGTGATCTGCGGGAAGACGACGATCTTCCCTGGATAATCCCCCTCCATCATCGCGCGGACGCTCTCCTGGGCCGCCTCCATCCCGCCGATGGCGGCCACCGAGCGGTTCGGAGAGAGCTCGCCCGCCAGCGTCTTCTGAATCACCCGGCGCTGATCGTCCAGCGTCGAGCCGGAGGTGCCCGTGTACTGCGCGTTATGCTGATAGACGACGCTCATATTCAGCGGCGCCAGCGTTCCATTCGGCACACCGGCGAACAGGACCAGCATACCATCCGGCGCCATCACCTGGGCCGAGCTGGCCATCAGCGGCGCGACCGGCACGCAGACGACCACATCATCCGCCCCGCGCCCGTCGGTCTCCCGCATGACCAAATCTTCCAGGGATTCCGCCGCCTCTGCCGGGTTGAACGGGATCAAGCGCTTGCCCCGCTCCTCAGCCAGCGGCACGAAAGAGGCTTCCAGCGTGGCCAATCGCTCCGGGTTGATGTCGGTGGCGATGATGAGCGCCGGTCCGTCGGGCAGCTCGATGGCCCGTTGGACGTGCATCTGGCCCATCGGGCCGGCCGCCCCGACGAAGACCGCCGCGCCGCCGGAGCGGAGCTCACAGCGGTTGCGCGCCTCGCCGTAGGAGGCCGCGATGTCGGGGCCGGGATTACCGACGTAGGCGGTGTAATCGTAGTGAATGCGCCCCACGTCGATCTGCACCGGCCCGTCGAGCGGCTCGCGGCCCACCAGGTTGAACGTCCCCCGGCGGGCGATCAGCTTGGCCGCCTCGCCCACCATCTCGGCTGAGCGCGGGTCGAGGATGACGATGTCGTCGAAACCGGCGCCGTCGGTCATTTCCGCGCCGAGAGTCTCGTAATCGGTGGGCGTCAGGCCATTTCGCTCGATCAGCTCCGCCCCGCGACTCGTCGCCTCCTCCCGCACAAGCTTGAGCAGCGCCGGGGGCAGATCGGTGACGACGATGGTCGCCGGCGCGTCGAGGCCAGCGGAGAAGGTGTAGGCGGTGGAATCGTCCGCGTGGCCGACGAGCCACATCCGCCCGCCCGGCTTGGGACTCAGCCGCCTTCGCTGCGTGTAAGCCGCCTCCACGCAGGCCCACGGTTCCGTGAGCGCCGCTTCGGCGTAACCGATATCCCCCTCCAACGGGATCACGTAGGAGCCGGCGTCGGCCTCCAGCACCTCCGGCCCGATGACGTGAAACTGTATCAGGCCACCGGGGATGGTGTAACCGTAGGCTGTGCTTTTCCCCTGCTGGTAGATGTCGGGCTGGAGCGCCAGCCGCTGGCCTGGGTAAAACTGTTCCTGGAGCGCTTCACCGACCTTGATCACGGTGTGGGTCGCCTCGTGGCCCAGGCGCGTGGGATTGACGGCCAGGTCGCGATTGTACAGCTTGGGATGATGGCCGCCCTGCTTGATCAACTTGACGTCGGAGTAACACATCCCCACCGCGTCCACGCGCACCAGCAATTGATCGGCCGCCGGTTCCGGCACGGGCACCCGCTCCGGTTTCCCGTCAAGGCCGATGTTTTCGACGCCCGCCCCGTACATATTCCAGGCCCACGTGTCATCGGGGACGAGCGCTTCGGGTGATTGGTAGCGGTCGAATTTGTCTGACATTTGCATTGCTCCTTTACTGACGCCGACACCGGCCTGAAAGTGCCGGTGCTGGGCGATCCAACTACGCCGAAGCGACCAGCGCCCTGACCTCGGCCGCGGTTGCGCATTTCAACGCTTGTGCCGCCAACTCCTGGGCTTCCGAGAAGGCCAGCGAGCGCACCTGAGATTTGACGATCGGGACAGCCGGCACGTTCACGCTGAGCTCGTCCACACCTAAACCGACCAGTATGGGCACGGCCTGGGGATCGGCGGCCAGCTCGCCGCAGACGCCCACCCATTTATCGGCCGCGTGCGCCCCGCGCACCGTGCGATCCACCAGGCGCAGCACTGCCGGATGAAGTCCATCCGCCTTTCGGGCCAGCGTCGGATGGGTGCGGTCCATCGCCAGCGTGTATTGAGTCAGATCGTTGGTGCCGATGGAGAAGAAATCGACCTCACGGGCGAATATCTCGGCC
>CAZDYW010000293.1:0-4028 GCA_964509655.1 uncultured Anaerolineales bacterium | reverse complement strand
CCCTGATCGCGAGTAGCCTGGCTTGTTGCTTCAGCGGCTTTTATCCGGTGCGCGGCTCAGGCCAGATGGAGGAGAAGGAGTATCAAGTCGAGGACTTCGACGGTGTCTATATGAGCAATCAAGGCGATCTGACCATCGAGTACGGCGATGAGGAAGAACTGGTCATCGAGGCAGAGGAGAACTTGCTCCCCCACCTAGAGGTGAGGGTGTTGAATCACACCCTGCACATCGGAACCCGCCCGAACGCGCATCTCAGGCCAACGAGACCGATCAAGTATCACCTGACGGTGACCGAACTGAGCTCCATTGAGCTCACGGGCAGCGGCAACGTAGATGGCCCCGTGATGGAGGGTGATGACATCTCACTTCGGGTCACCGGCTCTGGCAATGCCGCGCTGGATGGCATAGACGCCGATGATAGCGTGGAGATTGAGGTGACCGGGTCTGGGAAAGTGCGCGTGACCGGCGATGAAGCTGACGGTGTGAGCCTACGCGGCGACCGCTTGCACGTCACCATCTCCGGCTCCGGCGACGCCGATCTGGGCGAGCTTGAGGCCGACCGCATCGAGGTGAGAATCACCGGCTCCGGCGCTCTGACGGTCGAGGGAGGCGGTGTCGAGGATCAGACCATCTCCGCCAGCGGGTCGGGCGTCTACCGTGCCCGCGACCTGGAGAGCGCCACAGCCGACGTGGACATCAGCGGATCGGGCAACGTGACCATCCGCGTCGATGAGGAACTGGAAGCCTCGGTCACCGGCAGCGGAGACCTGAACTACATCGGCGATCCGACCGTCCAGAAGAAAATCAGCAGTTCGGGCGACGTAAAATGTTTGGACGAATAAACGCAGGGAGCGATCTTCCGTGGTCGCCCAAGGTGGGGAGCTGATATGACGCGAGGAAATGGGTCTAACGGTCACAATCTGATCGAACTGCGCGATGTCTACAAGAACTACCAGACCGGTGCCGGTGAAGTCACAGTGTTGCACGACATCGACCTGCGGGTGCGGCCCGGTGAGTTCGTCAGTGTGGTAGGGCCTTCGGGATCGGGCAAATCGACGATGTTGAATATGATCACGGGCATCGACCGCCCCACCAGCGGCGAGGTACTCATCGGCGGCGAGGCAGTCCACGAGCTGAGCGAGAATGAGCTGGCACGCTGGCGCGGACGCAACGTGGGCATCATCTTCCAGTTCTTCCAGCTCTTGCCCACACTCACGATTCTGGAGAATGTGATGCTGCCGATGGATTTCTGCGACACATACAAGCGCGGGGAGCGCCGGGAGCGGGCGATGGAATTGCTGGAGATGGTGGATATCGCCGATCAGGCTAACAAGCTGCCCAGCGCCCTCAGCGGCGGACAGCAGCAACGGGCGGCCATCGCGCGGGCGCTGGCAAATGACCCGCCCGTCATCGTCGGTGATGAGCCGACGGGCAATCTGGATACCGCCACCGCCAACCAGGTCTTCGCCCTCTTCCAGCAGTTGGTCGATGAGGGCAAGACGGTGATGCTCGTCACCCACGATCAAAACCTGAGCGCTCGCACCGAGCGGGTGCTGCATCTGCTCGACGGGCGGCTTCATCGCGACGAGGCGAATGGAGTAAGGCAGTGAGCGTGATCTGGCGTAAAGTCTGGCGCGATCTGGCTAATAACAAGGTCCGCACGGCACTGGTCGTGATCTCGACCGCCGTGGGCATCTTTGCGCTGGGGCTGGTCTTTGGGCTTTCCGGCGTGATGGGCGAGCGATTGACGGCGGCCCACCGTGAGTCACTCCCGGCCCACATCATTTTCCAGGGCGGGCCGTTCACTCAAAGGACGGTCGATGCCATCGCGCACGAGCGCGGGGTCAAGAGCGCCCAGGGCGAGATTGTGCTTCCCTTACGCTGGAAATTAGAGTCCGACGGCGAGAATGGTTGGCGCGACGGGCAGCTCATCGCCCGCGCCGACTACGACGAGCAATCGATAGATCTGCTGCGCTTGCTGGAGGGGAGCTGGCCGGGCGAGCGAGTGCCTCACACTCACGCTTACGCCGTGGGGCTCGACCGGCTATCCGTCGAGCACTTCGGCATTGAACCGGGCACCAGCGTCCTGATCGAATCCGGACAACGCGAGCGCCGCGCATCGGTGGCGGGGGTGATGTACGCCTACGACGTGCTCTCGCCGGGCTGGGGCGGCACAGCGACTTTTTATGCCACACCGCAGAACGCGTTTCAGCTTACGGGCCACGTGGGCGACACCGTCACCCGGAGCGAAGAGCACTTCAACCGTTTGCAAGTATGTCTGGAATCTTTTAGTCGGAGGGAGGCAGAGGGGGTGGCCGAGCGGATCGAGGAGCGGCTGGAGCGGATGGAGTTCCCGGTCGATGGGTATGAGATCAAGGATCCGCGAACGCACCCCATGCAGGAGCAAGTCGACGCTGTGGTGCTCGTGTTAGGCGTGATGAGTGGCCTCTCGCTGGGACTGAGCGGTTTCTTGATCATCAACACCATCAACGCCATCCTCGCGCGGGAAGTGAGGCAGATCGGGGTGATGAAGGCGGTCGGCGCGGCGCTGCTGCGCATCGTGCGCATCTACCTGGCGACGGCCCTGATTTACGGCGCGTTGGCCCTGCTGCTGGCCGTGCCACTGGGCGTGATCGGCGCCCATCTGGTGGCCCTATGGCTGCTCGATATGTTCAACGTGACGCTGGAGAGCTTCCAGCTCGAGCCGCTGGCGGTGCTCGTCCAGGTCGCCATCGGGCTGAGCGTGCCTCCGGCGGCCGCGCTCTTTCCGGTGCTGAACGCCGCGCGCGTCACGGTGCGCGAGGCCATCAGCGACTACGGCCTGAGCGAGGGGTTCGGCGAGGGCTGGCTGGATCAATTGATCGCTCAGGTGCGCTGCCTGCCGCGCGTGGTGGCGTTAGGATTGCGCAACACCTTTCGCCGCAAGGGGCGCGTGGCGCTGACGCTGGCCATGCTCACCCTCAGCGGCGCGATGTTCACCATGGTGATGAGCACCAAGGAGGCCCTGGACGCCACCTTCCAGGTCGTTTTCGAGCTTGAGGGAGACGTGGACATTTCCCTGGAGCGCCCACATCACGTGCCACGCCTGGTCGAGATCGCGCAGGAGGTGCCGGGCGTGGCGCGGGCGGAGGTCTGGGACAGCCACGGGGCGACGCTCGCCTCCGAGCGCGGGGAGGGCGAGGAGCCTGCCGTGCTACTCAATGGAGTGCCGGCGAGCTCGGCGATGTTCACACCGCGCGTCATCGAGGGGCGTAATCTCGAAACGGGCGACGGGCGGGCTATCCTGGTCAACAATCGTCTCGTCGCGGAGGAGGGCGTGCATGTCGGCGACGAGATCACGCTCGAAATCGATGGGGAGGAGTCGGGGTGGAGGGTGATCGGCTCTTATCTGAGTCTCAACGTGCTCCAGGACATCTGCTTCGTGCCGCGGGAGGCGCTGGCGCGGGAAACGCACACGCGCGGGCAGGGCGCGAGCTTGAAGGTGCTCGCCGAGGAGAAGGGTCTCGCCTCCGAGCAGCGGCTGATAGCCTCGCTGATGGAGGCTTTCGAGGATCACAACATCGAGGTGAGCGATTCCTGGAGCGCCAGCCAGCAGTGGCAGGAGAGTCAGGCGGCCTTCGGTGTGCTGATCTATCTCCTGCTGGCGATGGCGGTGCTGGTGGCATTGGTGGGCAGCATCGGTTTGATGAGCACTATGTCGATCAACGTGGTCGAGCGCACGCGCGAGATCGGCGTGATGCGCGCCATCGGTGCGACGGCGGCGACCATCGTCCGGGTTTTCATTATGGAGGGTGTGCTGGTGGGTGTGCTCTCCTGGCTGCTGGCGGTGCCGCTCAGCGCACCTGGCGCTTATGCGCTCAGCAGCGTGGTCGGGGAGGCCATTGTGCAGATTCCGCTCGACTTCACTTATTCGGTGAGCGGGGCGCTGCTTTGGCTGTTGATTGTGGTGGTGCTCTCGGCGCTGGCGAGTCTCTGGCCGGCGTTACGGGCGACGAAGGTCAGCGTGCGCGAATCGCTGGCGTATGAGT
>CAZDYW010000292.1:0-4035 GCA_964509655.1 uncultured Anaerolineales bacterium | reverse complement strand
AACAGAACAACGATAAGTGTGAATTTGCGATTCATCGGAAATCCTCCTTTCTTTACACCTAACTTTCGCAGTAAACGGATTTTGCTTCGCTCATGCACCGGCCTGAAGAGACGGTGCTGGAATTCTTTGCTGTGAATATCCAGCACCGTCTGTTTACGGCGTTGGAGATAGCACTAGTCGAGATTCCTCACTACCAAGGGTAAGTAGATGTCGAAGCCGGTTTCCGAGCTGAACAGGCTAAAGCTGCTGAGATGGCAAACACGCACCGTCACCGTTCTGGCCATGGTGTCGTAATCATAGCCCGATGCTGGCGTACAGGTGTTGGCGACATCGTCCCATTCAGAGCCGGTCCAGTAAAGAAGCCGCAGGTCCTTGACATCAGCGATGGCCGCCTCCAACAGATCATCGGGGTCGTATTCGAGGGTCACCGTCATCCCTCCACCCGAACCCAGTTCGGCGGAAGCGTCCAGATTGAAGGCTCGCCCGGCAAACGCCAGATCGCCCTGGCTCTGCGTTGGCTCTGGAACGTGAGTGTACGTGAAGGTCGTTGTTTCCCCCAGCGCGTCTCCCGGCACTTGGACGTTAGCCAACAGGTTATAGGGATCGGTAAAGACAATCGTGCCACCTATGCCCGGCGAAAAAGTTCTGACAACAGGCGGCCGGTACAGGCCGGAGAGCTTGCTGCTGGTCCCGGCCTCAAAGTACTGGATGACGCCATAGTTGCGGATGGTGCTGATGGTGCGCAAGCCTTGCCCCTCGACTATGGGCGCGGCCAGGTCCAGCCGCCAATCGCCGTTCTCGTCGGCGGCATCGGAACCGAGGTAAACCAGCGCCTCGACATCGGTGTCGCCGTCGTCTCGATAGACATCCACCCAACAGTAGGGGCAGTTGTCGCCGTCATCGCCCGCCACGTAAGAGTCGCTAAAGGTGATGACCCGCGCTGGCTCGAAGAAACGCAATTCTTCGGGCACTAGATCGCCAAACTCGATGGCGAGAGCGGTGTCCGAGATGATATTCCCGCGCATCATGTTCGCGTTGTTGCGGATCAAGCCGCTGGGCAGATAGATGCCCTCCATCCCCGTGCCGACGATGGTATTAGAGAAGACATAAGCATAGCGAGCTTTGAGGTCCATACCGCGCCCGCAGGTCCAGATATCGGTCCCTTCTGCATCACGACCGATGACATTGTGCTGGATCAAGTTGTCCTGATATTGCTCACTCGATATGACGATGGCGTCCGGCGGGGTCTGGAGCGCGCCACCCTGTACCAGCAGCCCGACGATGGTGTTGCTGATGGCCTGGTTGCGGTCGCCGCGCAGGTTGATGCCCGTGCCACCGAACCAGTTGTCGTCGGCGGCGGTGGGGTCACAGATGTTGGCCGGATCGACGCTCGCTACGTCAATCGTGCCGTCAGCACGGGTGCCGACGTAGTTACGCAGTACGTAGTTGTCGTTACTGCCCTCGATGTTGATGGCCGCTCCGGTCAGGCCGAGAAAAACATTATCCTGGAACAAGTTGTTATCCGCATTGGCGGCCAGGGTAATGGCGGCATCGCCGCTGCCGTAATCGGGGTAGGTCGTGTTGCGAATATATATCTCTTGGCCATCAGTAGTCAGGCCAAACCAGCAATCCTCGACGGTGTTGTAGCCGTGATTGAGCTTGAGGATGTCCTTGAAGCGCTGGAAGGCCAGTCCCCGGATTACATTGTGCTCACCGTTGACCACCAGACCGCCCTTTTGGCTATCGGCCCCGCGCACGACGATGCGCGGCTTGTCGGCCCGCAGGGCATCGTGGTCAGGCTGGCTCCAGCCGTCGATGACGACCCGCCCGCTCTTGCTGATGTCGGTGCTGCCCAGTGTGGGGAGTGCGTTGAGCTGGGAGGTATCGTAAAGCTCAATGATCCAGGCCCCGGTTGTGCCGTCGTATTGGGCGTCGCTGGTGGGGATGTTGAACTGGATATGAATAGGGCGCACGTCGGGGTCGGGATCGGCGTCCATCAGTTCATCAGCTTCCACCAAGGCGCGACGCAGCGTGCATTGGTCCGCAGCCACATCGGAGCAAGTTGTGGATCGGCTGTCATCAGGATCCCCGGCGTTGGTGACAACGATGATGGTGTTGTAGGCAGTAGGACGGGTGGGCGGCGCGCTGTAGTCCACCTCCGGGATCGGCAGCGGTGGATCGACCGTGGGCGCGGGCGGCTCAGTCGGTTCCGGAGCGCCTGATTGAACGTAGAGATCGGAGATCTTGGTCGTCATCCCGGCGCTGTAGTCGCCGCTGGGGTGAGTGATCTGCCCGTCGACAGCCGTGGTGCTGGCGGTGCGGATACCCTCATTGATGTCCAGCGTGCGAGGCAATTCCGCGAACCAGTTCCCGCTGCCATCGGCAGTGACAGTTCCCAGCGATTCCAGCGTCTCGGTGACAGTGTCGATCTCGTCAAGGAACAGCTCGACGGTGCATCCAGCACAGGGACTATCCAGACCGCTGGCTCCAGTCACGGTGGTGCCAGAGATGGTGATGACCTGGGCCGGATTGAAGAGCCGCAAGGTGGCGGGGAGCTTATCGCCGAAGGCGAAAGCGTCGTGGGTGCTGTCCTCGATGACGTTATGCTGGACAGTGATGCCGTTAAGATCGTAGCCGAACTCACCGCCGGTGACAAAGATACCGGCTGTACCATGGGCGCCCACGACGGTGTTGGTCATGACCTGTATATCGTGACCGCCCCCCGATCCGCCGACGTGGATCCCGTCGCCACAGACGCCAAAGGGCTGACCGTCCGCGTCCACGCCGAGGATGTTGTAACGCACTACGTGGTCATCGCCGGTGATAGAGAGGGCGTCCTCAGATGTGCTTAGGGGATCGTCGCTGTAGTAGAGCATCGCCACGATGCGGTTGTTTTCGACCAAATGGTTATCTCCGTAGATTTGGACACCTGCCCCGGCGAACCAGTTGTAGTAGCGGGCGCTGGGGTGACACTTGCGCTCCCAGCGCACCTCGGGCACAGTGCCATCGGCGCGGGTGCCGACGGTGTTATTGAGCACATAGCTCTGGACGCCATCCACAGTGATCGCGGTCTGGTCAAAGCCAGCTAGAACGTTCTCTTGAACGGTATTGTTGCTGCCTCCACTCTGCACGTAAATGCCGATTTCTCCGCTGCCATCTTCGGGGTGTTCAGGATTGCGCAGATAGATCTCTTCGCCCGTGATGGTCAGGCCGAACCAGTTGTCCTCGATCAAATTGTTGCTGGTACCGGGGACAGAGATCATCCGATCGCCAAAGCCCTGGAAGGCCAGGCCGCGGACGATGTTATCGCCGCCGGTCAGAGTGAAAGCACCCTTGTTGTTATCGCCACTCAGGATGATACGAGGCCCATTTGCCAGGGATCGTCCAATGGGTTGAGTTGTGCCATCAACCAGGACGTGACCGTGAGTCCCAAATTCACGGAAGGCAAAGACCTCTGAGCCTGAGTTATCACTATCGACCTCAATTACCCAGACTTCGTTCGTGGCGTCGTATCCAGGATCATTGGTGTCAATGTCGAAAGCGATGCGGTACGTTTCCTCGTCGTATTGATTGTATCGCACTTCGTTGATCGCCCGGCGCAAGGTACAAGTGTGGCCTTGTTCACAGCGTTCATTTTTACCCCCCTCATCGCTCGTGCTGGTGACAGTGATGAAGCGGGTGGGTGTAAGTTGTGTCTGCGCGGCGACAGAGAACCCTTCTGCATCGCCGCTGCGAACAGCTTGCAAGCTAATTTCATCCCGGAGGTTTGGCTCTCCGGCCACGACCGCGACCACACTCAAGGCCAAGAAAACCAAGAATGTGATCAACACGATTTTCCAAAGTTTGTGATTCATCATTATCTCCTTTCGCGTAATGCGTATGCGTGATGTGTAAAGTCTTTCATCTCACGTCATCAGGGACCTAGTGTAACATCACCCCCTCGTTTTTCCTCTTGCTCGTTCTGGGGTTCGATCTGTGCATGCAAAAATTCAAACAGATCCTCCAAGCTGGCAAAGCCCCAACGCTCTCCAGCGC
>CAZDYW010000291.1:0-4038 GCA_964509655.1 uncultured Anaerolineales bacterium | reverse complement strand
GTAGAAGTGCTTCGGCCGTCTAATTACCGAACTTGATAGTCAAAAACGATAATCATCCTATTCTATCACACCCCTGTTCACGACACAAACGCTGATTCCCCAAATCACGTATCCCCTCAAGCGGGAGAGGGTTCCCAGCGCGGCATCATCAGTCCAAGTAGGCCAATCCGCCACCCTCCCAGCCCTTTCCTAGCCCTCGTCTGGAAATTCAAAAGAGCTGGCCGCTTTGTCCATTCTCTCCAGATCCAACGTCATCCCCAGTTCCTCGAATATCTCGCGGGCCTCTCGCAACATCGCCGCGCCGCGCTCGTTATGTCCCTGTTCCATCTCATATTTGGCCCAGGCCTGCAAAATTCGAGCCCGCTCCCCCGCCGCGCCCATCTCCGTGAAAACTCGCAGGCTCTCAGCGAAGCAATCTGCCCCGTCATATGTCTTCCCCGCGATGGCGACCGACTCCGTCATCTCCACGACCACCAAGCCCAACGCTCGCCAAGCTCCGCCGATATCCTCGTGGGTCTCCTGCGCCAGGGCCAAGGCCCGCTTTGCCGCCGCCAGCGCCTCTTCGATTCTCCCTTGGCCCAAGTAAGCTCGCGCCAGGAAACTGTAAACCTCTGAAAATTTGACGCCAATTGCCTCGGCGATATGGATCGCGCGGTGCAAGTTCTCCTCAGCTAATTGGTGCTCTTCCAACCCAGCCTGCATACCGCCCAGATTGCTGAGACATAACATTTCCCCATAGCGATCTCCGATCTCGTGGGCGATGACCAGCGCATCCCTAAAGATGGCCGCCGCCGCGCTGTAATCCCCAAAAGCGCCCACGGTCGTGCCCAGATTGTTCAGCATTATGCCCTCCTCCAGACGGCGGCCTAACTTCCGATAGATGGACAACGCTTCTCTGGCGAGGCGCATTGCCCGCTCATATTGCGCCAGGGCATCGTAGGCCGTGCTGAGCAGATTGAGTGCAGAGGCCATCTTTAGTTCCACTTGTAACTTTCGGCTGATTTCCAGCGCTTGGTCGCCCAGCGCGAGCGCTTCCTCCGGATCTCCCAGTCTATAAAGTGCCCAGCCCTTCAGGATCAAGGCGTTCACCAATTCAACCTCGGCCTTGGCACGCCGCGCGGCATCCTCCGCCTGCCCCGCGCTCTCCAAAGCAGCGCGATTATCACCCTGAGCATTCTGCGTCCAAGATAGCTCTGACCAGGCACGCGCCAGCGCCGCTGCGTCGTCCACCTCACGCGCCGCAGCAAGCATGTCCTGGGAAGCCGTCACCGCCTCCGGATAGCGCCCCTGGACGCGCAACATCTTGCTCAAGCCCTCGTACAGTGACACCCGGCGCGGCAAGCTCTCTGTGTCCTCCGGCAAGAAGGCCAGCGCTTTGCGATAATATGAGATTGCCCCTTCGTCGTAATTCTCGCTGGCATAATCACCCGCTTTCTGCAGATAATCGATTGCCTTTTCCTCGACCTCGGCTTGCTCATAGTGGTAAGCCAGGTCTGCATAGTGTGGGGCCAAATCGGAGGCGTGCAGTTCCTCCATCGCCTCGGCCGCCCGGCGGTGCAGATCGCGCAGTCGCCGGTGCAACTGCATATCATACACCGCGTCACGCATCAGGATGTGTTTGAATAGGTATTGCATCAAGGCACCTCTGTCCATATCTGCGCCCGCTCTGCCTCCCGCACCTCCGGCGTCACGTCGGCCTGCAGCATTCGTGCTAAGACGCGGTCATCGAACTCACGTCCCAGCACAGACGCCCCCTTGACCACGTCCTTGACCCGCTGCTCCAGGCGGTCGACACGGGCGATCAGGATGGCGTTGATCGTGGTGGGCACGTCGGCGGGAATGTCGCGCTTGACCGTGACCGACCAAGTTCCCGTGTCACGGTCTCGTTCCAGCAGATCATTTTCCTGGAAGTAGTAGAGGAACTGTTGGGCGAAGAAGGGATTCGATTGAGTGCGCTCCTGAAGCAGGGTGAGAAGCCTGTCTCCGGCTGGCCCGCCCAGGATGATCTCCGCCAGACGGCGCAGATCGGTCTGGGCCAGCACGTTGAGATCGACAGTTGTCACCGGCACATCATCGGACTGCGCCAGCGTGGGCCGGCTGCCGTCGTCGGCATATCGCGAGGTGGCTACCACGAAGAGCGGGTGGGGCCCTACGTCACGGATGAGAGCGCTCAGAGCCTCGTGGGAGGAGCCATCCACCCACTGCAAGTCCTCTATCGCCAGCACGACGGGATGAAAGTGGCTCTCGGCCAGCAGCAGCGTCTTGAGGGCGAACAGCGTGTTCTGGTAGCGCAGCTTGGCGTCCAGCGATTCGTAGAGCGAGCCCGGCCAGTGCAGACCGATCAAGGCGCCCAACATAGACTGGGTGCGGGAGAGCTCGTCGATGAACTCCTCAATTCGCCCCTGGGCCTCGGAATCACTGAGCGATAGCTCCTGTAAATTGGCGATCACGTGGGCCAAGCGGCGCTCGAAGCGGGCCTTGTTCTCTTCGGGCGTGTCCTCCGGCTTTTGGTCGAAGTAGCGCTTGAGGAAATAGACGAAGGGATTGAAGGCCTGCTGGAGCGTCTGGTCGGTCTGACCCGTGAACCAGGCCACATCACCCCGCTCGCGCAGCGCCAGGCGCAGTTCGTGAGCCAGATGGGATTTACCGATGCCCGCCTCGCCGTAGATAATGGCTGCTCCGGCGAAGTGCCCCTCGAAGATGGGCTGAGCGGCGGTGACCAGGCGCTCCAACTCAGCCCGCCGCCCGACCATCGGCTGATCGAAGAAGCTCTCCGCGCCCCTCTCCAGACCTAGCAGGCAATAGGTCGGCTGCGGTGTGTCGAAGCCCTTGTAATGGAAATTACCCAGGTGATCCGCCGCCAGATACGGCCGTTCGGCGGCAGCGCACGGCATAAGGATCTGTCCCCAGTCCGCCCTCTGCATCAAGCGGGCAGCGAAATTGACTACATTGCCGATGGCCGTATACTCGCAGCGCTCCTGGCCCCCGATCAGGCCGGCGTAGACCGTGCCAGATGTCAACCCGGCACGGAAAGGAAGTGCCGCTTTTTCCTGCAGCCTCAGCAGGAAATTCGAGGCGCGTTCAAGGTCGTTCTCATGGGCCGTCGGTGCGCCGAAGAGGATCAGCATCACCGGTCCCTTGTCGCCGAAGTCCAACTTGTTGAAGTACCCGCCATAATCGGCGGCGGTATCCAGCACCGCAGTGACGAAAGCGTTCAAGTCTATGAGCGTGCCTACATCGGTGTGTATACCGGGGTCCTCGAAGGAGACGAAAGCAGCAGCTACCTGGCGGAACTCGGCCTGGGCGCCGGACGAGACCAGATCCAGGACCGCGTCGCTCACGAAGGGGCTGAGCGCTTGGCGCGTGAGAACCAGGGCCGGGGGGGCGGGAGAATTGGAGGAGGATGGCATAGAAGGCACAAGATCGGTGAGACGAAAATAGGGCGGTGCGACCTCAATGGCCTGGGCCATCACGTGATCTTCAACTGCCGGCCAGATTTGGTCATCGGCGATGACGTCGCCTGTACCGGCCTGCCCCTCGGCGTTGACGCAGCCCTCGATGGCCGGGCCGCGGAAGAAATAGGCGCGGCGCTTCCCTTCCCCAACGATGCCCCAGTTCACATCGCCGAGCGACATACCGACCTTGACTCCCATCTCGAACTGACCGTACTTCGTCTCCAGCAAGCCGTGCTCGGCGAAGAAGTCCCGGATGAAGAGGGCGGTCCGCAGGGTAGCGTTTGTGGCCTCGATTTTGTCGACTGGAAAGAGGGCAGTGAAGGCATCCCCGGCGAAGTTGGAGATGAACCCGCCGCGTGCGTAGACCTCAGCTACCGGGGGGCCGAAGATGTGATTGAGCGCTTCGGCCAACACCTCGGCTCCATCGGCCTCGTGCTCCATCAGCGCCTCGGTCAAGTGGGTGAAGCCAGAGATGTCGACGAACATCGCGACTGCTTGGAAACTACCGAGGTCGTTCTGGCGCTTGAACTGGTTATGGATAAAGCTCGGAATCAGATTTCTCATCGGCTTGGCATTTACTCCT
>CAZDYW010000290.1:0-4041 GCA_964509655.1 uncultured Anaerolineales bacterium | reverse complement strand
GGTTAAGGATTATGGGCGATTCCAATCACAGGAAGCCCAAAATCGATGAGGGGAAGACGAGGAGGGGTCGCGATTCGCTCGTGGCCGCCCTCGTCCTCCCGGCAATTCTCGTCGTGGGGCTTTTGTTTCTACTGATCAGCTTCCGCAGCGATATTGAGGAAGCGATGTCAAATTTAGCCACTTTACTCCCCGTGGGATATGCTTTCGCCGCCGGTATGGTCGCCAGCGTAAATCCCTGCGGGGCCTTGATGCTTCCCTCCTACATCTTCTTCCAACTCGGCTCAGAGGAGACGGAGGTGAAGCGATCACCGATGGAGCAGATATTCAAGGGACTGCGCATAGCTATTGCGACCACGGCTGGCTTCGGCGTGATCTTCGCCGCGGCCGGGATGGTCGTGACGGCGGGCGGGCGCTGGCTGACCGAGATTTTTCCCTATGCCGGTCTCATAATCGGCCTGGCCATGATCGTGCTGGGGATTTGGCTCCTCCGGACACACAGAAGCCTGGGCATCCTGGCTGCCAGCCGAGTAGCAGTCAATCCAGAGCGCTCGCTGTGGAATATGTTCCTGTTCGGCATAGCCTATGCCATCAGCTCATTGAGCTGCACGCTGCCGATTTTTCTGGTAGTAGTCGGGAGTGCCCTGGGAAGCGGCGACTGGCGCTCATCCTTCGCACAGTTTATGGGGTACGCGCTGGGAATGGGGACGGTCATCACCATCATCACCATCGGCACACTGCTCTTCCGACAGGCGTTGGAGAATTGGCTGCGCAAGCTGATTCCGCACGTTCATCGGCTGAGCGCGCTGTTCCTGATCGGGGCTGGCGCTTATTTGGTCTATTACTGGGTATCCCAAGGGAAACTTTTCTGACAATGAAGTCCAAACGAGCTGTGACAGCCCTCATCACCGGCGCATCACAGGGCATCGGCTATGAACTGAGCCACCTATTCGCCCGTGATGGTTACAATCTGCTCATCAACGCGCGACGCGAGGAGAAACTGTGCCAGGTGGCCCACGAACTGGAGGAAGCCTACGGCGTTCAGGTCAGAGTCATCCCCAAGGATCTGGCCGAGCCGACAGCGCCCCGTGAGCTTTTCGATGCAGTCCAAGAGCAATCCCCCCCGATAGACACATTGGTCAACAACGCTGGCTTTGGGCTGTACGGGCCTTTCGCGGATACCGACATCGACGTCGAGCTGGCGATGATACAGGTCAACATAACCGCGCTCACACACCTGACCCAACTTTTCCTCCCTGACATGTTGAAACGCGGCGCGGGCAAAATAATGAACGTCGCGTCGGTCGCCGCTTTCCAGCCCGGCCCCTTCATGGCGATCTATTATGCCACAAAAGCCTACGTCCTCTCCTTCTCCGAGGCCATCGCCAGTGAATTGCGCGGTTCGGGCGTGACGGTGACCGCCTTCTGTCCAGGGCCAACGGCGACCGGGTTCCAAGAACGGGCCCGACTGGACTCCTCCCGTTGGATGCGGATGATGAAAACGATGGATGCAAAAACCGTAGCCCGGATCGGTTATCGCGGTATGATGCGCGGGAAAACAGTGGTCATACCAGGCATAGAAAACAAATTGATCGCCTACTTTGGACGATTCGTCCCCAAGAGCATACTGACCGGCATCGTCAAGAGAATGCAGTCCCATAGGAGCACTCATTCCACAAAATAGAACTGAAGAACAAGCACCTCCAAGTCCTTGTCACATACACTCCTATGTCAGCAAAAAAACAGAGTGCGAAACAGCTCCCACCATCGAGCGATCCCATACCCTCAGCGCTTTTCTCCAACTGGCGAGGTTATCCTCTCTACATCATCATCATCTACCTGCGCGGCCAGCTTTTACTCACGCTGCCCACCTTTCTGGGCGCAATGATCTTCACACAGATCATCACCCGCGTCGTCTGGTATGATCTGATAAGCGTGGTCTCCATCGTCGTCGCTTTCGTGACGGTCACGGCCTACTACTTCTATCACCGCTACTCCCCCAACATCCGCGAATTCCTGACCATTATGATAGCTGGAGGAACTCCAGACAAAGAAACTGCGACCAGGGCCTGGATTGAGGCGATCAACTTCCCGCTGCTAGTGGTGAGTCGCACAATGGCGACAGCCGTCGTCGTCTACACCGCCCAGACGATCTACTTCTTCCTGTTCACAGAGTTCGGCCTGGCGCTGGTGCTACAGGGATGGGTCGTCACGCTAACCTCCGGGGTAGCCATCGCCCTGGTTTTCTTCCTGTTCTACCTGGAGCGGAAAATGTACCCAGTCTCACGCCTGGCGCTGGCCGCTGGCGCCGAAGCCACTCTGGAAGACCCACATATCAGGCGGTTTCGGCTGCGCGTCAAATTACTGGTGCTGATCCTGCCCATCATAATCGTGCCCTTGGTGACACTGGGCCTCTTCAGCTACAGCCAGAACGTGCGCCAGGGCGGCGATCTGACCGCGAGCTTGCTCCTCACCGTAGCCGTTATGCTGTTCGCCAGCACAGTAGCAGTGACCTTGGCCCTGCTGCTCGTGCGTAGCGTCCTGAGACCGGTGCAGGAATTGGAGCGCGTGATGGACGCAGTGGCGGAAGGAAACCTATCGGCCCGCGTGCAACCTTGCACCAGCGATGAACTGGCCGACTTGGGATTGCGCTTCAACGATATGACCTCGGAACTATCGGATCAAGAAAAGATCAAGGCCGCCTTTGGGCGCTACGTGAGCGCCTCCGTGCGCGACGGCATCCTCAGCGGCCAGATCCAGCTGGGCGGCGAACGGCGCGAAGTCACCATCCTCTTCAGCGATATCCGAGATTTCACCACATGGTGCGAGCGCACGCCTCCCGAAAATGTCATCCAGACCCTCAACGCCTATTATGAGTACCTGATCCAGGTCCTCATCAAACACGGCGGCACCGTCACCCGCTACACCGGGGATGGCGTGCTGGTGCTCTTCGGCGCGCCGCTGGATGACCAACAACATGCCCATCACGCCGTCAAAGCCGCGCTGGAAGCTCAGGATGTGCTGGAACGCTTCAACGCCATCCGCCGCTCCGTGGGCGCCTTCGAGCTCCACACCGGCTTCGGCATCCACACCGGCGTGGCCGTCGTCGGCAGCATCGGCTCCGAGGCTCGCGCCGAGTACACTCCCATCGGCGATCCGGCCAACGTCGCCAGCCGCATCGAAGGCTTGAACAAAACCCTGAACACATCCATCCTCATCTCCCGCGCCACCTACGAGCGCGTCTCAGAACATATAACTATCGGCAAAGTGGCCGATACGCCGGTCAAAGGGCGCACCGAACCGGTGCAAGTATACGAAGTGCTGAGCGACAGATGAGGAACTCTACGCCCAGATTGGTCCAATCTCAGAGATTGAACCAATCTAACGCAAGTGAGGAAGTTTATGCCCCAACCAGCATGGATTACTACGATAGATGAAGAAGAAGCCAGCGACGAAGTAGCCGCAGCTTATGAAAAATGCGCCGATCCCGCCACCGGCCGCGCGGCGCACATTATGAAAATTCACAGCCTCAGTCCGCGCTCAATGCTGGCCCATCGCACACTCTACCGCACGCTGATGTTTGGCCCGTCGCCGCTCAAGCGCTACCAGCGCGAGATGATCGGCACCGTGGTCTCGGCGCTGAGTGGTTGCCATTATTGAGTGACCCATCACGGAGAGTCTCTCCGTCGATTGACTAAAAACGATGACTTGGTAGCTCAACTCAAGGAAGACTATACGCAAACCGATTTGGACATCGCAGATCGCGCGATGCTCGATTACGTCGCCAAGCTAACGCAGAAGCCATCGACCATCACCAAGGGTGATGTTGAGGCGCTACGGGAGGTGGGCTTCGACGATCACGCCATCCTGGACATCGCCCAGATCACGGCCTACTTCGCCTTCGTCACCCGCCTCGCCGATGGATTGGGCGTGACGCTCGAAAATTATTGGGAATACACGAAAGAGAATGAGGGATGAGCAATATCCAATTCAGGGCGGGCACAGAGTCCCGCCCCTACGTAATTGCCCGTGTATCATCAAAAT
>CAZDYW010000289.1:0-4043 GCA_964509655.1 uncultured Anaerolineales bacterium | reverse complement strand
GATAAATTTGATTTGGGAGTTGGAACTTCTTTAACGCGAGGTTAATGCTTGAAAGACCACGTAGAAGGTGGAGCCTTTCCCTTCCACGCTTTCGACCCAGATTCTTCCACCGTGGGCCTGGACGATATGCTTGGCTATAGCCAGTCCCAGGCCGGTCCCGCCGCCGCTACGAGCCCGATCCGCCTTGTAGAAACGCTCGAAGATGCGCGGGAGGTCATCGGCGGGGATGCCCACGCCGGTGTCCTCGACCGTGATCAGAATCCACAGGCCCGGCGAGAGGGCGTCAGGTTTCAGATTGAGCGTTTCTGGCTGAATTGCCCCATTCTCTGAAACATACATCTGGGAGCCTGAAACCCGTATCTCACCGCCGGCTGGCGTGAACTTGATCGCGTTATGCACCAGGTTGGTGACCACCTGCTGCATGCGCTCGGTATCGGCGAGTGCCGGAGGAAGATCGCGCGGCAGATCCATGCTGAGGTGCAAGTCGGCCCGTTCCGCTTGTGGGCGCAGACGCTCCACCGATGGGATCACGATCCCGGCCACGGAGACCGGCGCCAGCCTGATCGGCGCTCGCCCAGACTCGATGCGGGATAGTTGCAGCAGTTCATGAACGATCTGCGTCAGCGCGTCCACCTCTGTATCCATCCGATCCAGGAAGTGTCGCGCCGCTGGTGGATCTTCCAGGGCCCCATCGCGTAGCGTATCCGCCACCGCCCGCAGCGAGGCCAGCGGCGTGCGCAGTTCGTGCGAGATGTTGCTGATGAAGTCACGCCGCACCGTCTCCAGCCTGCGGATGCGGGTCAAGTCCTGGAAGATAACGAGACAAGCCTGTGGATCGGTGTCCTTTAGGGGCGTGACGATGGTCTGCAGGAAAGCGTTCTGGTGCCCCATCTCCACCGGCTCGACTTGCTCCTGGCCGTGCTCGCGACACCGCTGCCAGAGGTTGATGATCCGGTGGTCACGCGCTACCTGGGCGAAGGAGCGCCCCATGGCTGTGGATTCGTCGGCGCCCAGAATGTCGGCCGCGGCGGGGTTAATCAGCTTAACCAGCCCCTCGCTGTCGGTGATGAGCACCCCGTCGGCCATGTTCTTCAGCACCGCGGCCAGCCGCCCCTGCTCCTCGGTCAGCGTCTCAATCGTCTCCCGAAGACGCGCGGACATCTGGTTGAAGGCTGATGTGAGGGCGCCGATCTCGTCCTGGGTAGTGGGGAAGATGCGGGTGCTGAGTTCCCCCTCGGACATGCGCTGGGCCGCGTCGGTCAGGCGGTGTATGGGCTGAGCGATGCGATTGGCGATGAACAGGGCCAGGAGGGTGGCGCACAGGACGGTCAAAAGCGCGGCGGAGAAAACGGTGCGGCGCAGACGCGCGACGTGCATCTCGATCTGGCGCAGCGGGAGGGCCACTCGCGCGAAGCCCAGCAGTTCTCCTGTGGCGGGCTCGGTCACCGGGATGGCCACGTACATCATCTGGTAGCCCATCGTGCGGCTGAGGCGCTGGCTGCTGCCCTTCCCTGTCTCCAGCGCCTGTTGCACCTCCGGACGCTGGAGGTGATTGTCCATCCGCTCCCGGTCGCCGTGAGATTCGCCCAGGACGATGCCTTCCGCCCCGATAAAGGTGACCCTCGCACCGAGGAGATCGGCGTAGTGCTGGGCCATGCCATCGAGGCTATTGTCCGCGCTCTCCCATGCCGCCGATGATCTCACGGCGTCACCGATCAGCGCGGCCTCGGCAGTCAGTTTGGTCTCCAGTTCCTCCAGATGAGTCTCCTGCACCCAATCCGATAGGTAGAGCGTCAGCCCCACCATGATCAACAGGATGAGGGCTAGATAGGGAAGGGCGATGCGCCAACGGATGGAGTGTGACATGGGGAGTTCGTGTGGACTTCTATCCCTCGAAGCGGTAACCGACGCCGCGCACGGTGATGATGCGGGTCGGGTCCGCGGGGTCAGGCTCGATCTTCTCGCGCAGCCAGTGAACGTGAACGTCGACGGTGCGGCTGCCGCCATCATAATCCCAGCCCCAGACACGCTCCAGGATCAGATCGCGGGAAAGGACCATGCCCCGGTGGCGGGCCAGGAAGACAAATAGCTCATACTCGCGGGGTTTCAGGTGCAGCGATTCGCCTCGGCAAAATACTTCGCGGCGCGTCAGGTTGATGGTCAGATCGCCGAAGATCAACTCTTCTTTTTCCGTCTGAGCTTTTTCCGCCGTCAGATCCTCTTTGATGAGGCGAACGCGCCGCAGCAGGGCCTTGACACGGGCCATCAGTTCGCGCATGCTGAAAGGCTTGGTCATATAATCGTCGGCACCCACCTCCAGCCCGACCACTTTGTCCACCTCCTCATCCCGCGCGGTGAGCATCAGAATCGGTATGGTCATCTCCTGGCGCAGGATGCGGCAGACCTCGATGCCATCTATGCCGGGGAGCATAATGTCGAGGAGGAGCAGGTCCGGCTCTTGCTGTCGAGCTATGTCCAGGGCCGTGGGGCCATCGGTGGCCGTGTAGACTTCATATCCCTGACGCACGAGGTTGTACTCCAGCGTCTCCAAGAGGGTCGGTTCATCCTCGACTACCAATATCTTGTTGGTCATACCCAACTTTCCTCAAGAGGAGCGCACGGCCTGAGCGATAGCGGCGATGTGCTCCGGCGTCGAGCCACAGCAGCCGCCCACGATCCGCGCACCCAGTGAGACGAATTTACGCGCATATCGGGCCATATCCTCCGGCGTGGCGTCGTAGACCACGTCATCGCCGACCAGGCGGGGTTTGCCAGCGTTAGGCTTGACGATGAGGGGAGTATCGGGCGCGACCTGGTGCATTTTCTCTGCCGCGCCGAGGGTCATATCCAGCGTCGCGCCGCAGTTGGCGCCGATCGCGCTCACGTCCCGCTCCAGAAGCGCGGTGGCAGCTTCCTCCGGTCGCACGCCCATATTCGTGCGGTCGTGAGTATCAAAGGAGAGCGTGGCGGTGACGGGCACGCCGTTTGCGACTTGCAGCGCGCCCTCGACGGCGGCCTCGACCTCCTCCAAGGCGGCCATAGTCTCGATGTATATCACGTCTGCGCCGGCCTCCGCCAGCGCGGCGGCTTGCTCGGCGAAGATTTCCACTGCCTCATCGTAGGAAAGCTCGCCCAGCGGTTTCAGGAATACTCCCAGGGGGCCGATGTCACCGGCTACATATGCCTTGTCTCCGGCCGCTTGGCGGGCGATCTCGACCGCGCGCCGGTTGATCTCGCTCACGCGGTGACCGAGGTCATATTGCGCCAGGCGCGTGCGCGATCCGCCGAAGGTGCAAGTCAAGATCAGCTCGGAGCCGGCCTCGATGTAGGCGCGATGCACGCCGCGCACCGCGTCGGGATTATCCAACAACCAACCTTCGGGCGCGACTCCGCCGGGCAATCCTGCCACCTGCAACATCGTGCCCATCGCGCCATCTGCAACGATGACATCGCCGGATTGTAGGCGGGTTAGAAAACTCGATTCCATTTTGACTCTCCTTTTGTCGATGGCTTGTGATAAGTTGCGCAAAACCCCGCTCTTCCTACTATCGGGAATAGAGACAGCGCAAGTTTATCATGGTTTTCACAAACCTTCAAGAGTATCAAGAAAAATAAAACATGACTGCTTTCCGACATTTGCCTCACACCAATCAGTCGTGGCTCTACTCAGATCAGTGGGGGGCTCAAAGCGGACGTGTCGTCCGCGTCCCATATCTGGGATTTAAGATTGTTGGCTCTTTGGGATTTCGCGTGATCTGCTTCGTAGGGGCGGGACTCCGTGCCCGCCCGCTAGCATTTTTTACGGGCGACCACGGAGGGATCGCCCCTACGTGTACACCACCACGCGAAATCCTAGAGACCCAGATTGTTCTGATCTCATAGGCGGGGACGGCATGTCCTCTTAGAGCGCGATAGACCAGGGCATATACGACCTTTGCTTCAGATGGAATCCGACTTTTGACCGATGTGTCAACCGTTTGAATGCGGTAAGATAGAAAAGCTTTAATAGCCAGTTTTGATCGAGTATACACGAGATAACAAAT
>CAZDYW010000288.1:0-4046 GCA_964509655.1 uncultured Anaerolineales bacterium | reverse complement strand
AATTCATACGCATGTTGCTTGTACCTGATTTCACCTATTCACCAACATGAGCCTTCTTCAATTTTGAAAGTGCATTTTCACCTCGGCTTTTGACCGAGGCATTTCGCTTTGTCCAAAGTCCAATTTGAGAAGCTAGGAGGTTATTCGTGAGTGTGATAATGAACCGAGTCTATTGGGTGTTCGGTGATGAGGTATATCCCGTCTACGAGGATTTCGTCGCCGCTGTAACGGAGTATAACGAGGCCATCGACCAAGAGGGGAATGAGTGGGATCCTGAGAAAATCGTTTCGACAGAACCCATCGAGGTTATATATGAGGCGCTTTGGAAGGATGAAGACGATACCATCAGCCTCAGCATAGGCGATCCTGGTATTCCTGTGACGATGGGGAAAATCCTCTTCACTCTCAACAACTCGACGTGCGATTTCTTCAAGGAGGCTGACACTTGTTTCTTTGAGGGCTTGGCTTGGGTTAGTGACAAGACCTATGAACTGATGGTTGGTAGCTAGAGCAATGAGGCGCGTGTCGCCGTCGCTGCCTTAGCCAATTGTCACAATCAGCATACGGAGCAACTGCTCGATGAACCAGAGGATGAGCAGCGCTATCATCGGCGTGAAGTCCAGTCCCCCTACGGGCCGAACGTAACGGCGCAGGGGGGCCAACATAGGCTCGGTGATTTGGACGATAAATTGGACCACTGGGTTGTACGGATCGACCCGCAGCCAGGGCAGCAGAGTGCGGGCAATGATGGCGAAAGAGTATAGCGTGAATACAAGGTTAATTAGGCGCAGTAAAAAGCTCATTGGTTCAGATTCTCCGATCCTATTTACGTGGGCCGAAGATGGCGCGTCCAACGCGCACCATCGTCGCCCCTTCCTCCACGGCGACTTCGAAATCGTTGGTCATCCCCATCGATAGATGACGCCAATCGGCGTTGGGGAAATTCTCGCGCAGCACTTCGAGCAGCCCGCGCAGGCTGGCAAAGAATGGTCGCGCTGCTTCCGCCTCCTCGGTGAAGGGCGGCATAGTCATCAATCCTTGCACCGATAGTCCCCTCTTCGTCAGTATCTCCTCGACCGCGTTGAGGAACCCCTCAAGTTTGGCCTCGTCGTGTTCCCAGTCCGCCAGATCGAAGCCGTACTTGGCTTCTTCACCGGAGACGTTGCACTCCAGGAGGATGGGCAGCGTCTGCTCCGCCTCCTCGGCATAGCGGCTCAGTCTCCGCGCGATCTTGAGCCGGTCCACGGAGTGAACGTAGTCATAATTCTCCACCACAAGCTGCGCCTTCCGGCTCTGGATGTGACCCACCATGTGCCACGTCGGCTGAGGGCCAGGGATGTATGGCCGGATGGCCGTGATCTTGCTTATACCCTCACGTGCGCGGTTCTCGCCAAAGTGACGCACGCCATGTTCGTAGGCGGTCATAATGGCGTCCACCGGGAAGGTCTTGGACACGGCGACCAAGGTGATTTCGTCGGGGTTGCGATTGGCTCGTTGCGCGGCCTCGGCGATGCGATTTTGTACTTCTGCCAGATTGCTCTCGATATCAGTCATTTTTTAACATCTCGCTTCGTTGGGCGATTCCCTATGAGAGCAGAAATAAGCTGCTTGCTCCTGTCAGGGTTGGACCGTGGACTCGTTTGATGGACGCTGAAAAATCACTATGCCAAAGCGCCCGGTTTTCCCGTGCTCAGCGCGGTGTGAGAAGAACTCATCCACGCGACAAGCGGTGCAGAGCTCGGAGTCCTCGACTTGCTCAACACCCACGGCGCGGAGTTGGGATTCCACTGCGGCCGGCAGATCGGCGTGGACGCGCCCGTTGACACGTTGCACCACGTTGGCCTCCGGGGGACAGGCGTCCTTGATTTGGGCTGCCACGTCCGCGCCCACTTCGTAGCAGCAGGAGCCAATGGTGGGGCCAATGCCGGCCCAGATGTTGGCTGGATCACAGCCATATCGTTCTTCCATTGCCCCTATCGTCGCATCGATGACGCCCGCTACCACGCCGCGCCATCCCGCGTGCGCCAGGCCTACCACGCGCTGCGCGGGATCGAAGAGCATTACGGGTGCGCAGTCGCCAAAGCGCATCATCAGCGGCACGTCCGGCGCATCGGTCAGCAGCGCGTCGGTGGCTGGTTGGACGGTGCCAAGATGCTCTTTTCCGACTATGCCCACGCGCGCGCCGTGCACTTGATGGGGGCTGATTACTTGTTGGGGCTCCAGGCCCAATGCGCCCAGAGCCCGCCGGTGATTCTCACCCACTGCTTTCAAGTCGTCGCCGACGGTGTGGCCCAGGTTGAGCGTGGCATAATGACCTTGGCTTACTCCACCGATGCGGGTCAGAACAGCGTGATTAACATCGGCGGCCTTCTCTAATCCTTCAAAGCGATAGAGCACGATGCCGTTATTGTTCAAACGAAACAATGCTTTCTCCTGAATTTGTTGATTTATGATGGCTGTGGAGATTGGCTGTGCGCATCTGGGTGCTTGATGCGCTCGAAGCGCTGGCGCAGCGATTGCTCGATCTCGTCCATTGACTCTTGGACGTAGGGATAGGAGAGCCACACGGTGGCCCATCCAAAGAGCAGGCCCGTGATGACGCGCATCAATGGCGTCGTCTCGTGGGGCTTGAGGGTGATGGGAAAGTTGGGGAAGAAGGTGGGGATGGCGTAGGAGAGCAATTGATAACCCCCGTCGAGGCCCATCGGCATAATGCCCAAGCCGATGTAGGCCCACCATGGCAGCGGGCGTATATCCCAGCCCAGAAGGTCCCTCAGCAGTCCATATATCAAGCCTGAAAGAAAGATCGCGCCATAGATAGCAGTATCACGCTGGCAAAAAGCGACTTTGTACCCTAGTGCTTCGTTGCCGACGAATTGATTCGCCCAGGGGCCGGTCACCCCTCCCCCCGATTGTGCTATCAACTCCGGCAACCGATAAGCGATCTGTGGGCCGAAAAGGAACCATGAGCGCTGGGGCAGTTGATGGCATAGTGGTCGGTACATCGTGTAGATAATTGAACCTAATCCTCGCGCTCCAAAGTGCATCAGGGTGGGGGCCAGGAAGGGCAGTCCCACGTAGAGAAATGCCAGTGTATTGAAGACTCCCAGCCAATGTTGGGAGAGCCAGAAGATGAAGCGATCGGCTAAAATAATAAACCGCCGTTTGCGGTCTCCCTTCACACGGCGGCGCTCTGCCTGCCTGCGCTTTACCTTTTCCAGTATTTCTTCTGTACTTGGTTGGTCTATTTTCCCAGAATCACCTTTAGGTTCCATTTGCGATTCAGATTATACCACAAACATGTAGCTCGACAATGGCATGGTGGAATTGGTTGTTCTCCTGTTTAGTCTGCTCAGGCTGTGTTTGTACTTCAGCCCCCCTCTGAGCAGGTGTCTGAGTATCGACGGGAAAAGTGTGATTGACAAAAGCCCTGTGCTGGTGTATCATCTTAAACACGCGATTTCTGAGCGATGAAAGAATAGGAGGAAAACCTATGTTTGGAAGAGGAAAGAAAGAGGAAAAAGCCGAAAAGAAGCAAGTTGCTACTACCTCAAAGATTGAAACCGTGATCGGCCCTAATGCCTATTTCCAAGGGGTTATCCAATCTGATGGCGGCGCTCGCATCGATGGTGTCGTCGAGGGCTCCATCGACATCACCGGCAATTTGATCATCGGGGAGGGTGCGAAGATTGTCGCCGATGTCCAAGCTCATAACATCTCCATCTCCGGTGCAGTGAAGGGTGACATCAGCGGCAACATGGTTGAGATACTAGAGACCGGCCGTGTTTGGGGTGATTTGACGATCAACTCTTTGTTGCTTAATGAAGGAGCTTACCTGCGTGGACAGACTACAATGCATGGGGATATTGAGCCGCCGATGATCGAGCCCCCCAAATCACATCAAGAAGCTGGGCCTGCCAGCGCTACAGTCGTGGACGTGGAGCCGAAGTCGAAAACTGATGCTCAAGAGGCGCCGGAGGAATAGTAACGTTCTGCCTTACAGTAAAAAACCCCACTGCGGTATATCAAGCAGTGGGGGTTTTTTT
>CAZDYW010000287.1:0-4094 GCA_964509655.1 uncultured Anaerolineales bacterium | reverse complement strand
AAGGCCGCGAATTCCTGGTTGGTCAGCGGATAGCGCCCGATGTAGTAGCCCGGCAAATTCAACTCGTGTTGGGGTATCTCACGCTCAATGATTGAACGTCTTTCCTCTCCGAACTCAGCGATTAAAGACTCCGCTTCCTCCTCCGTCGTGCCCATCAAGAACGGCCCGGCCTCCACGTAGACCATTCCTTCCGGCGCCAGCCCGCGCAGGTAGTCGTCTATCGCTGCCTGGTCGGTATCACCCGTCATCTCGGCCAACTCCCACCAGGCCGCAAGCTGCACATCCTCATCCACGAAGTGCAACACGTCCCGCACCCCATCCCGGAAGCCGTGCTCCTCAATCTCATTTCGCAGCCGTTTCCACCCTTCGACTTCGCTCAGGGCAGGCTCTCGCAGCTCCTCCGGCGGCGCCCACTCCGCCAGCCGGGCCTCAATCTCGGCCGCCAGCAACTGGTTGGTTTCGCCCACGGTGTCCAAATAGGCCCGCGCGGCCCGCACCCTTTCTTGGTTATGCCGCTCGCCGCAGCGCCGCAGGGCCATCTCGTAGCCCACCTGCAACAGGTCGTGGCGCCCCATCACCTCGCCGTACCAGCCCAGCGCCTCCCAGCAGCGGGCCGCCGTCAGCGAGTCCCGCCCCTCCTCATCCTCAATCAGAGTGCGGGCCTGTTGGTATGCCTCCCGCGATTGGCGGTTTTTTCGCTCCCGCGTGGCGCGATCGCCTCGCTGCCGCGCCTCCCAGGCCTCCCCGCGCAGACAGGCCGAGATACCCAGCCGCGCCCGCGCCTCGCTTGCTGCGTCGCCGGGGGCCAACCCCACCAGCCAGTCACGATAACAGGCCAGCGCCTCGCTCCATTCCCCGGCTCCCAGCAGCAACGGCGCTGCCCGCGCGTGATCCTCCAGCCGCCGATAGATTGCCGCCGCGCGCGCTGTGTCCCCGGCGTCGGCCCAGCACTCGGCGGCGTCATACCAGAAACCCCGCCGCTCGGCCGCCGGCCGCTCCTCCTCCTGGGCCACGTACTCGAAGCACATCGCCGCCCGCCGGAACAGTTCCGCCTGGAACCAGGGGAGATCCTCTTCGGGAATGTCCAACACGTCCAGAACGCTCATCGTTCCTCCGCGTCATCTATCATTCGTCATTCATCATTCAGGCCCAGAGGTCGTGTACGTCTCCGGTGAGTTCGTAGAGGCGCAGAAGTTCCTGATCCCCGGCCCGCACAGCGATTATCTCCCCAGGCGGTATGCCCAGCGCACTCAGCGGACGTTTAGCGTGTGGCTCGCTGCCGTCCAGGTGGGAGATGATGTGGGCCTCACGAGTCGCCCCGCAGTGTGGGCAGCGCTCCTGTTCCACGTCCACCCGGCCCAGTGGCGCGTTAATGCTCTCGGTACGGCCACAGTTCGGGCAACGAAAATCCAGCAGGAAGTCGCGGCTCAGCTCCAGGATGGCGCCTGCGCTCAGGTCGGTCTCGGCCCGCTTCAGCAACGCGCTTCCCGTCAGTTCTTCGGCCCTGGCGTCGAGCTCAATCACGTCCCGGTAGGATGTGTGATAGGGGCAGTCCGGATCGCGGCTCAGTGTCGTGCGATGCATGGTCAGCGCCAGCCCGTTGTAGACTGCGGCCTGGCCTGCATGCACCTCCCAGCCGCATAGGTAGCGGGCCGTCTCCTGGGCCAACAGCCCGCCGATCACGGCCGCTGTGCTCACAGTGGTGGGAACGTGCCGCTCACCATCAGGGAACTCAAAGTCCTCGATGCGAAAGCCGGTGCAAGAACGGCGCTCGTGGGCCCGTTCACGGTCCTCGTCGCTCAGCGTGCATTCGAAGCAGGGACCCTCGCCGGGCATAAACCAGCGCACTTCGCCGCCCAGCGCCCACATTCCACCATCCAGGAAGGGCACGCCGGTCAGCGCACAGCTCACGCCCACCTGAGAGCGGGCTGCCAGGTTATCCAGTCCGCCCACTACCAGGTCGCAGTGACGGTAAATGCCCAGCCCCACGTCGTAGAAGAGGTCACCATCGAGGGCGCGCAGATCGACGTCGGGGTTGAGGCGCTCTGCGGTCTCGACGGCGGCATAGGCCTTGGCGCGGCCCACGTCGCGGTCACGAAATAGCACCGTGCGGCTCAGGTTGGAGCGCTCGATGTGGTCGAAGTCCACCACCAGGAGGTGTCCCACGCCCAATAGCACCAGGTTCTTGATCAACTCGTTGCCCAGAGCACCGGCGCCGGCCACCAGCACGCGCGCACGCAGGAGGGCGTCCTGATTCCAGCCTTCGATGCGCCGCTGTCGGTCGTAGCGGTCAGCGTCCATTATCGTTATCCGTTTGAGTGAAGCGGGTTGTTGCAGCGTCGGGGGACTTTCCACGCTCAATTTTGGCGCTGGTCGTGGGGCAGTAGTCGTTGCCATCTGAGCCATTCCACTCATTCCAGCAAGTCAGGTGCCGGAAGATGTCGTCGTGGAAGTAGGTATTACATTTCCCACAAGGGCACTTGACCACGCGGTCACCGGCCCGGATCTGGAAACGGCACCAGGGGCACTCGTGGCCCACGATCGGTGAACCTTGGGGAACCTCAAGGACGTTCTCTTCCCCAAAGGGAGTCCAGAAAGCCTCCAGGCCACTCAGAAACTGCTCGGTCACCTGGGGGATACGCTGGGCGAGGCTGGCTGGCGAAGGGTTTTGCTCATCCTGGCCCTCGTCGGGGAAGGTGCCAGGCCACGTGTAGTCGCACCCTTCCCTGGGCTGATCGGTGATGGGATCGATCCCTCCTTCTCGACATACATTGCCATCGGCAAAGTGATCCTGCCAGCAGTGGAGCTGGTACTGGTCGTCGTCGTGATAGACGCGACCACACTTGGGGCAAATCCGAACTCTATCCCCCTCGCGGAACCTGTGCTTGCATTCGGGGCAGGTGCGTGTGTACCAAGGGGAGTACATTGTCGTTTGACGAGGGTAGAGATCGGGTAGCCCCGCGTTTTTCGGGTCACGTGAGGCTTGTATCCCGGCCTGGACTTCCTCACGAAGGCGGGATTTCAGGATAGCCTCTCGGCGTTCAGGGGTTGTTGTATCGGTCATTGACCTTCCTTTTCTGTTTTCTGGGAGGTAGTGCGGGGGGCATACGCAGCTTTGAAGTGAGAGAGGTCGCTCTTGGCGATGAGCCAGTTCGTCCCGACCTTGCTGCCGGGCAATCTATCCTGGCGCAGCATGCGGCGTACTGTTTCGGGGTGGACAGACAGTTCCTTGGCGGCCTCGGAGACGGTGACGTAAGCACTCAGGTCTAGCATAGTTCCTCCTTGCATAGACTAGCTTTGTCGTTGCATACAACAGCGCTATTTTACTTTTTTCTGACAAATGCACAAGTGAGGGTTCTGAGCAAGAGTCAAGAACTTTGTGGCTGTCGAACGACCTTCGGGAAATAAGGTTGTCAGAGAAAGCCGACAAAGATCTGGAGTGCTTGAGGCAGGGGGTTGTTGTACCAGAAGTGTTGCGTGAAGGGTAGCATTGAGGGTTGAGGTTGAGGTTGAGGGTTAATTTGACAATGGCATTTTAGCCAGTCTACAGTTCTAAGCATCAGCACCTTGAAAAATACATAAAAGCGGCTATGCTAACAGAAACCAGTTCCTAGGAGGTGACTGTTATGCATAACCGCTTCTTGACCATTATACTCCTGGTTGTTTGGGTAAGTCAAATGCCCATTGGTGTTCTCTCCAGTGAGACTGAGCCGCATAGAATCGGACAAGCCTGGAAGACGATGAGCCATAGTGTGATCGCCGCTTCTCCGGCATCTCAACTTGGCGGGGGGCTGCGATGTAGCTACTGGACACTGTGGTTTTTCCAGAAGATTTGCCTGGACTGGTTGTTTACCAGGCCGATCGACTGGCTCCCCGGCTGTGGCACGTCCGGTTTCGGCGCAGACGTCGGAAAGGTGGTGGGCGGAAGCATCCTTTCCGGCTTTCTTGGCAGACGGGGGAGAAGACAGACGAGGAAGCTCCTTCCCTCCATCCGACAGGAAGTAGCAAAGGCCCGACAAAAAACGATGCGCATGAAAGCGTGATCGTTTTTTACTATCAAGTTCGGTAATTAGACCGCCGAAGCACTTCTACCT
>CAZDYW010000286.1:2451-4095 GCA_964509655.1 uncultured Anaerolineales bacterium | reverse complement strand
GAGAATTGAGAATTGAGGATTGCGAAAACATATTCATCATTCGCTATTCTCCAAGGAGGTTGAAAGATGGCTAAATATGATGATTGCTCTCTCTGTGGGGGTAGGGTGCAGGAGAGGCTTGTAACCAAAGTGTGCTGGTGGGGCGATAAATTAGTGGCTGTTGTGGAGAATGTCCCCGCCGGCGTATGTGACCAGTGCGGAGAACGCTACTACAAAGCGCATGTGTTGAAGGAAATTGAGGCTATGTTGAGTGAAAAAGAAACCTTTAGATCGATTAGGATCCCTCTGGCCTCATTTGCACCATCGTGATCTCCCAATAAATATGATGAACCAGATCAATCAGCTACGCAGTGAGATTATAGCCAAGGCGGTCGAATATTACCACGCGGCCCACGCCGACCGGCCCTTTGAGCCCGGCGAGACGCGGGTCCATTACGCCGGCCGCGTCTACGACGAGCGCGAGATAACGGCTGCCGTCGATGCGGTGCTGGATTTCTGGCTCACCGTTGGCCCGCGCACCGACGCCTTCGAGAAGGGACTGGCCGATTTTCTGGGCTCTAACGACGAAGGTAAGAGACGCGCCTTCGCGGTTAACTCCGGCTCCTCGGCCAATCTGCTCGCCGTCGCCGCCCTGCGCTCCCGCCGCGTCGAGCGCCCATTGCAACCCGGCGACGAGGTCATCACCGCCGCGACCGGTTTCCCCACCACGGTCGCGCCGCTCGTGCAAAACCAATTAGTACCGGTCTTCGTGGATTCCCAGATGGGGACATATAATCTGGACGTGTCCCAGTTGGAGGCGGCGCTTTCCAAACGCACGCGGGCCATCTTTCCGGTCCATCTCCTGGGCAACCCGGTCGATATGGGGCCGCTGATGGCCTTCGCCCGCGAACACGAGCTCTATGTCATCGAGGACGCCTGCGAGGCGCTCGGCTCCACCTACGACGATCAGATGCTCGGCACCTTCGGCGATATGGCGACCTTCAGCTTCTATCCCTCCCATCACATGACCACCGGCGAGGGCGGCGCTGTGGTCACCGACAACGCGCGATTGGCCCGCACCTTGCAAAGCCTGCGCGATTGGGGGCGCGATTGTCACTGCAATCAGGACAGCCCGCCCGAAGGGGCTTGTGGGCGGCGCTTCGACTGGCAGATTCCCGGCATGGATGAGCCCTACGATCACCGTTATCTATACGTCGAGATCGGCTACAACATGAAGATGACCGACGTGCAAGCCGCCATTGGGCTGGCCCAGTTGGAGAAGTTGACCGATTTCATCGCGGCGCGAAAACGAAATTTCCAGGAGCTGTACGATGGCTTAAAGTCCTATGAGGAATTCTTGATCCTGCCGACCTGGAGCGAGCGGGCGGACCCGGCCTGGTTCGCTTTCCCCATCACCGTGCGGCCCGAGGCGCCATTCACCCGCCGTCAACTGATCGATTTCCTGGAGGGGCGCAACATCGAGACGCGATTGTTACTCGCCGGTAACCTCCCCCGCCAGCCGGCCTATCGCCACATCCAACATCGCACCGTGGGCCACCTGCCCCAGTCCGACATCATTCTCCGCTCATCCTTTTTCATCGGCGTCTACCCCGGCCTGGACGACGCCCGCCTGGCCTACATACTCGAAGCCTTCGCCGATTTCTT
>CAZDYW010000286.1:0-2351 GCA_964509655.1 uncultured Anaerolineales bacterium | reverse complement strand
AACTTGCAACCTGCAACCTGAAACCCGCAACCCAAAATGAAACTATCCGTCATAATTTGCGTCTATAACGAACGAGAGACCATCCTGACCGTCCTGGAGCGCGTGCAATCCGTCGATCTCGGCCCCGATTGGGAGAAAGAGATCATCATCGTGGACAACTTCTCCACCGACGGGACGCGCGAACTGCTGCAAGAGATGGAACTGCCAAACGGGCAGGTGGTATTTCACCCCCGTAACCTGGGGAAGGGCACATCGGTGCGCACCGCCATCGAACATTGCACCGGCGACTACGCCATCATCCAGGATGCCGACCTGGAATATGATCCGGCGGATTATGTGCTCTTCCTGGAAGAGGTAGCCCGAAGCCGACCAGCCGCCGTCTACGGCTCCCGCACCCTGGGCGGGCGAGCGGTCTACGAGTATGCGACCAACTATCTGGGCGTTCGCTTCCTCACTTGGTTGACCAATTTGCTCTACGGCGCACGCTTGACAGACGTGGCGACCGGCGCTAAGATGATACGCGGGGATGTCCTGAAATCCCTCAACTTGACCGGCACGGGCTTCGATCTGGACTTCGAGTTGACGGACAAGCTCCTCCGCGCGGGGCACGAGATCGCGGAAGTGCCCGCCACCTATCGTCCGCGCACGATTGAGGAAGGAAAGAAGATCCGCCCCTGGGATGGCCTTTGGGCCCTGCGGGTCATCATTCGTGATCGACTTCTGCCCATGAAGCAGGTTTTACGGAGGCAAAAATGAACGTCATCGTCACCGGCTCCATCGCCTACGATTATCTGATGCGCTTCCCCGGTCGCTTCGCCGAGCACATTCTGCCTGACCAACTTCACCGCCTCTCGGTCAGCTTCCTGGTGGATGATATGCGGCGGCAGCGGGGCGGCTGTGCGGCCAACATCGCCTTCAACCTGGCGCTTTTGGGGGAACGCCCGCGCCTGATGGGCACGGTGGGACAGGACTTCGCGGAATATCGCGCCTGGCTGGAGCAACGTGGCGTGGATACTTCCCTCGTCCGCGACGAGCCTGATTTGTTCACCGCCTCCTTCTTCGTCAGCACCGACGACGACGGCAACCAGATCGCCAATTTCTACACCGGCGCCATGGCCCGCGCACGGGATCTGTCTCTCCACGATCTGGCCGAGCAGGAGGCTGAAACTTCGGCCATCGACCTGGTGGTTATCTCCCCCAACGATCCCAGCGCGATGGTGAAGTATGCCGCCGAATGCCAGGCGTTGGGGATACCCTATCTCTACGACCCCAGCCAGCAAATCGTGCGGCTCTCCGGCGAGGAACTGCGGGCTGGCGTAGAGGGCAGCGCGATCCTGGTGGTCAACGAATACGAGTTCGAGATGTTACGGGAGAAGACCTGCATGACGTCGGAGGAGTTGCATAGTGCTCCCTCGCTCGCCTGTATCGTCACGCGCGGGCAAGCTGGCTCGCGCATTTGGACACAGAAAGGAGTCCACGACATCCCGCCGGCCCCGCCGATTCACGTCAACGATCCTACCGGTGTGGGCGACGCTTACCGCGCCGGTCTGATCAAGGGCATGGGCTTGAACTTGCCCTGGAACCTGATCGGGCGCCTGGGGAGCATAGCCTCCACTTACACACTGGAGCAGCCCGGCCCCCAGAATCATTCCTACACGCTGGCGGATTTTGTCACCCGCTTCCGAGAACATTTCGATGACGGGGGCAGCCTAGATCTCTTGTTACGCGATAGAGATGTGCTATAATCACCCTAGCCCCGTTCAAAGGGGAGCAACCTCGACTTTCAAGAGCATGAAGGGTAGATAAGTTACAACCACAGCTACTGTTAACATTTCTGAATTTTAGGAGGAAGCTTATGGAAATCACCACCACTCGCCTCAAGCGTTGCGCGTTGGTAGAAGTATCCGGTCGGATCGACAGCGGCACAGCCCCTGAGTTAGCCGACGCACTTAATACACTCACCGAAGATGGCATTTTCAACATCGTGCTTGATATTAGCGCGGTGGATTTCATCTCAAGTGCCGGCCTGCGCGTGCTAATCGATGTGCAGAAAACGTGCAAGCACTTGAACCGAGGTGAAATGGTACTGTCCGGGACACCGCAGCGGGTCCACGAGGCTATGGACCTGGCCGGTTTCTTGCCCCTCTTCCAGTTCTTCGATGACAAAACCACAGCCGTCGGAAGCTTCTAACATCAAGCCGCCTCGACACAAAACGTGAAGCGCATGACCGAATCTCGGGTCACGCTTCACGTTTTGTGCTTTCCATTCCACCCCTAACCTAGCAGAGCCAAGAATGACACAGAGTTACACAGAGGAGGCACAGAGATACACGGAGAACGACTCAATTTAT
>CAZDYW010000285.1:0-4113 GCA_964509655.1 uncultured Anaerolineales bacterium | reverse complement strand
TATGCCACCGAGACTGAGGATGGCGTCAGGCTTTGCCAGAGTTGTGCAATCAAGCGCGATAAGGATCGACAGCTCAAACAGGAAATCGAGCAATGGACTGTCTCCCAGGCCGATCCCGACCCGAATTCATCGCGGCTTTGGGAGCGACTCATCGGGCAACTCAAGCAGGATGGATATCCCATTCAGGGTCACGGACGGCCCGATGATTTTAATGATCTGGGAGATACTTCTCACCCAAGAGGCTATATGGCCCTCATCTACGCCGACGGGGATGGGATGGGAAAGCATATCGATAAGATCACCGACTTGGATGAGATGAAGGCTTTCTCCAAGGCGGTGGATCAGTCGGTCTACCAGTCGGTTCGGGAGGCCATCAAGGAGCATTTGGAACCCGACAATGGTCAACCCTGGCCTTTCGACATCTTGCTCCTCGGCGGCGACGACCTGGTGATGGTCACCCGCGCCCAGAGCGCGATGGATGTGGCCCAGCACATTGTGCGCCGTTTCCCGGAGCTGACCGAGGAGAAGTATGGTAAAAGGTTGGCCCTCTCGGCCTCGGTGGTGCTGGCCCACGTCAATTTCCCCATCGGCCCGCTGATGGAGCTGGCCGAGAGCGGTCTCAAGTTCGCCAAGAGAGAGGCGGCTCGACGGCGGCAAGCAGATAAGACGTTCGACGAGGGCCTGATCAACTTCCTGGTGGTCAGCAGCGCCAATCACCTGGACTTCAAGGAGTATTACCAACAGACCTTGAAGCAGGAAGTGAAAGCGGAGGAGTATTATCAGGAGACCGAAACGATCTACCGCACGCAACGTCCGCACACCGCCGATGAGTGTGCGGTGCTTCTGGAGCAGATTCGAAAACTGCGCCGCCTCGGTATCCCGCGCACCAAGCTGGAGCAACTGCGGGCCGCCGTCTTCAAGAGCCGCAAGCAAGCCACCATCGACGCCATGATGGCGATCTTGCGATTGCACAACAAGAAGCATCAGAAAGAGCTATTCGAGTTGGTCGGCTCGGAGACCGAGGAGAAGTTGCGCATTCCCTGGGTCAAAGAAGGCGAGGGAGAGTGGACGACACCGATCCTGGATGTGGTCGAACTGTTCGACTTCGTGCGAGGCAACGGCAAAGGAGGTGTATCTTGAGAACCGAACGTATCGCGATAGCATACCGCCTGACATTTGAGTCAGCCTTTCACTTCGGCACCGGCATGCGCGGCGGCCTGATCGACCGTCTGGTGGCCCGTGATGCCGACGACTTCCTCTACGTGCCCGGCTCCACGCTCAAGGGCGTGCTCCGGGAACGCTGCGAGCAACTGGCAGGGCTGTTTGATCTGGAGGCGACTTCTCCCCACGTGGAAGCGTGGAGCGAGGCCAATCGACGAGACCCCGACATCGTGGCCCGTATCTTCGGCACCCGCTTCTCGCCCGGCAGCGTCTACTTCGACGACGCCCCGATGGCGGATGACGACCGTGCGCTGTTTGAGGCGGACGAAGCAAAACGAAAGGATGCGTTCAAGGCCTGGCAGACGGAGCAGCGCACCCAGGTCGCCATCTCCCGCCGCACGCGCACCGCGCAGCACGGTATGCTCTATACCAGCGAATACGGCATTCGCGATTTGCACTTTGAAGGGGAGATTGTAGGCACTCTGACTGGCTTTCCGCTGGGAAGCTTGGAAAAGGGCACCTATTCCCTTCTGCTCTTGCTGGCCGGGCTGAAAAGCTTGGAGCGCATCGGCGGCTCAAAATCTACCGGGGCGGGGTGCGTCACGTCTGACATAACCGGTTGTTCAGTGGATGATGAAATAGTCAACCCGGTCGATGTGCTCAATCGTGTGGGAGAACTGGAGTACTATTGGCTCTGTCGAGAGGAGGCAACAGGATGAAATACATCGCACGCATTACCGATTGTGGCCCGCTTTCCTTCCGCGCCGGGCGGGATACGAAAACGAGCGAGACGCTGGGCTATGTGCCCGGCTCCACGTTGCGAGGGGGGCTGGCCTCCGCTCACGCCAAGTTGGGCCGCGATAAGGAGGAGTTCCCGGCTTTCTTCACGCACGAGGCGTCGAGCTTCGGTAATCTCTATCCAGCCTCGTTCGACGATGACCCGAAACTGGAGGATCTGCAGGACGATATGTCCCCGGTGCATCCGATACCAGCCACGGCCCGCACTTGCAAGCGCTTCGGTGGGTTCACGTTCGATCAGACGGATGAGGAGGATCCCCATCACGGGGCTTACGATAGCCTGATCCCTTGGGCCATCTTCGCGCTCAGTGGTGAGACCAATGTCACCATACTGGAAGACGAGAAGGATTGTCCTGAATGTAACGAGCCAATGGATCGCTTTACTGGCTTCTATCGTCGCAGCGAATCAAACCAGGAAGCTATTGGTCAAGCCAACGCCGAGCGCAGCCTGCGCACTCGCACCGGCATCGACCGTAACACCGGCACGGTGAAACACGGCATCCTCTACAGCCGCGAGGTGCTACGAGCGGACAGCGAGTTCTGGGGTATGGTGAACGTGCCCGATGACCAGGCACAGGCTTTCTACGACTTTATCGAAGAGGCCAGCAAGGCCAAACTGCTGCGCATCGGGAACAACCGCACGCGCGGCTTTGGCCGTATCACGCTCAGTCTGGAGTGGGCGGAGCAAGGGGATACAGCGGAGACGTTACGCCAGCGGATCGACGACTTCACTGCCGAACTACGCCGTCGGGCTCAGGGGGCCGGCGTAGACACGCCCCATGCCGCTTACATCCCGCTGACGCTGACCGCGGACGCGATCTTGTATGACCGGCTCCTGCGCTGCCAGACCACTATCACGCCGGCTTACCTGGACGAGGTATGGGGGCTCGCTGGTGCAGAACCGATCTATCAGAACAGCAGCACGCGGCGGGTGATGGGCTGGAATAGCCTGTGGCGAGTGCCCAAGCCCGACGACATAGCGATCACGATGGGAACGGTCTTTCTGTTCGGCTTTCGAGATTCGCTTGGCGAGGATCAAGTGCAAACTCTGCTGACGATGCAAAATCAGGGTATCGGCGCCCGCCGCCGCGAGGGATTCGGGCGGTTGGTGGTCGCCGATCCATTCCACTCGGAGGTGAAAGGATTATGACGGATCAACAACTAAGGATCAAGATGCTACGCGAGGTGGCGCTGCGTGCCGATGGATTCTACGACAAGGCGGAAAAGCTGGGCCGGAAAGCGGCCGAGGAGCTGACCGACAAGAAAAGCTCTCAGATCAAGGGGCTCGAAGGGATCGCCAACAGCGCGCTCAAGACCAGCGATGTCTTTGATTTCATCAAGACCCGCACGGCGCGACAGGAGAAATGGCAAGCGTGGGGGCCGGATTTGCTCGAATACCTCAGCCGTGACTTGCGCACCGCGCGGCGAACCATCTGCACTCAGTTAGAAATCGACCCCGAAGGCATTGACGGCCTGGAAGTGCATTTGATGCTCATCCGCGAGTTCGTGCGCCAGTTGACCGCGCACTATGAGTACGTCTGCTGGGAAAACAAGGAGGGGGATTGATGGAGCGGAAGCTATCCCCAGAGGAACAAGAGAGAATCAGGTTGCTCAGCGATGGCGAGATATACCAACGCGCCATCGAATTCGCAAAGGAACAGGAAGAGATCATTGCGTATCGGCAATTCGGGCACCAGATCAGCGGATTGGAGGCGTATGCTCGCTCTTTCGGGGAGCTGGACGAATTTGTCAATCACCAGAAGGGTAGGAACTGGGAAGGGAAGAGCCAATCCTTTGAGGGTTTCTACACTGCTCTGGCGAACTACTTGAACGAGCTTCGTGAGGATGTTCAGAACAAGTATGGGTTTGTTCCTTACGAGGGAGCGACTAAAAAAGAGCAGAGATTCTTCGCCGGGCTGCTGGCCCAGGAGTTTATCCAGCACCTGGCGGCTGAGATGATGTGGCAAGCTTGGAAGCAAAAGGAGGGTAAGTGACGATGAATTACCGTGGTTTTGAACGACGATATCTTTTCACCGGCACACTGGTGCTCAAGACCGGCCTGCACGTGGGCAGCAGCTGGACCGTGGGCAGCCCCAGCGACGATCCCGTGATCCGCACGCCGGACGGGCGGCCCTTCATCCCCGGCTCCAGCTT
>CAZDYW010000284.1:0-4123 GCA_964509655.1 uncultured Anaerolineales bacterium | reverse complement strand
GGCGTGGAGCAGGCTTTGAGCGCCACGCTGGACGCATTGGGGCTGACCGCTGTGCCCGAATATGAAAAGACCACCCTCACTGGCTTTGCCGATGCCGTCTACGGGCACGTCGTGATCGAGTACAAGCGCCCCGGTCGATTGGCCGAGAAGGGGTATTCTCTCGAAGCTGCCCGGCAGATCGCCCGCTATCTGATCGATCAAGCCAGCTCCGCGGGCGGCGAGGATGAACAAGCCGAAGCGCTGGAGAAAATGATCGGCATCGGTACCGATGGAGAACAGATACTCTTCCTGCGCTACTCGGCCACGGGTCGGAAGCGAGAGTCGCCCATGCCGCCGTTGCCCGGCACGCAGGCCAGCTTCCTGGATGTAGAGAAGCGCGAGGGCGTTTTCCAATTAGTCGGCCCTGTACCGGTCGGGCGCGAGAGTGTGGAGCTTTTCCTCCTCTATCTGCGCTCTCTATCTCGGAAGCCCCTCACGCCGGAGGCGCTGGCCGCTGATTTTGGCCCCGGAGGCGATATTGCGCCCCGCTTGGTCAACACTTTCTATGACTTGCTTCAGGGTGGCCGGGATCACGCGCGTGTCAATATGTTCTTTGCTGAGTGGGAGCGGCTTTTCGGAATCGTTTACGGCGAGGATCTAGGCCAGGCGGAGCGCGACGCTCCCGAACTGGCGGCCCTTTACCGCATGGTGGGCGACCACGGGCGATGCATCGCCGAGGGATCGCCCCTACTGAAGCCGCTTTTCTTCGCCGTCCACACCTATTACGCGCTGTTGATGAAGTTTTTGGCGGCGGAGTTGGCCTCGCTCCAGCGGGGCGCGCTGGTGGGCTCCTTCATCGCGATGCTGCCCACGGCGACGGAGCAGCAGTTGCGCCGCCAATTGACCAGCCTTGAGGATGGGGGCACCTTCTCGATGCTGGGCATCAAGAACTTCCTCGAAGGCGATTTCTTCGGTTGGTATCTTGACGTCTGGAGCGATGAGTTGGCGGATGGGATCCGCGAATTGGCCCGCACGCTCTCCAATTTCGAGCCGGCCACCAGTACGCTGGAGCCAGAGAGCACGCGCGACTTGCTCAAGAAGCTTTACCAGTACCTGGTGCCGCGCAAGTTGCGCCACGATCTGGGCGAGTATTACACTCCCGATTGGCTGGCCGAGCGGCTGCTGAACCAGGTGGGCTACAGGGGCGAGCTCGATGACCGCCTCATCGATCCGGGTTGTGGCAGCGGCACTTTCCTCGTCCTGGCCCTGCGGCGCTTGCGCCAGTATGCCTCCGATCATCTCACCCCGCCCGCCGAGGTGCTCGACGCGGCGCTGAGCAACATCGTCGGCTTCGACCTCAACCCGCTGAGCGTCATCGCGGCCCGCACCAACTACTTGCTGGCCCTGGGCGATCTGCTGCGCCACCGGCGCGGGTCGGTTGATCTGCCGGTCTACATGTGCGATTCCATCCTCACGCCCACAGAGCGCACCGACGTTTTCGGCAAGAGCTACCGCTTGCAGACCGTGGTCGGCGATTTCGAGATTCCCAACGAGACGGTGGCGAACGGCGAGATGGGCACGCTTTCGGCCTTGCTTGAGGATTGTGTGCGCGGGCAGTATGACTCCGGCGAGTTTTTGGCCCGCGCCCGGCGCGAGCTGACCATCTCGGAAGCGATGACTGAGACCTCCCTGGAGGCGCTTTATCGCCGGATCTACCAGTTGGATAAGGAAGGGCGAAACGGGCTCTGGGCACGTATGCTCAAGAACGCCTTCGCCCCCGTGATGGTGGGCGAGTTCGATTTTGTGATCGGCAATCCCCCTTGGGTCAATTGGGAAAGCCTGAGCGATGAGTACCGCGAGGCTACGAAGAAGCTGTGGGATCGTTATGGCCTTTTTAGCTTGAAGGGACATGCCGCACGTCTGGGTGGGGGCAAGAAGGACCTCTCCATGCTCTTCACCTACGTCGCGGCGGAAAATTATCTGAAGGAGAACGGTAAGTTGGGCTTCATCATCACCCAGACGGTGTTCAAGACCAAGGGCGCGGGTGCGGGCTTCCGGCGCTTCCAGTTGGGTGAGAAAGGCGATCACCTTCGACCCTTGGTGGTGGACGATATGTCCGAGATCAAGCCCTTCTCCGGCGTGGCGAACCAGACGGCGGTGATGGTGCTCCAGAAGGGGCGGGAGGTGGATTATCCAGTACCTTACACCTTCTGGCAAGGCGAGGAGTGGGGAAGGGGCCGTCGGCGCACTATTCCGGAAGAACTGACGTTGGCCGAGGTCGAGGGGATGACCCTCCGCAGCAACCTGTGGGCCGAGCCAGTTGATGGTGACGATTTGACCTCGCCGTGGATGACGGGTCGCAAGGCAGCGCTGCGAGCACTGCGCAAGGTCATTGGCCCGGCGGCCTATCAAGCGCGGGCCGGAAGCTGCACCTGGGCTAACGGTATCTATTGGGTCAAGATACTCCACGAGCGCCCCGATGGGCTTCTGATTATAGACAATCTGGAGGACATAGGCCGGCGCGAGATAGAGAGCGAGATGGCGGCTGTTGAGCCGGATCTGGTGTACCCGCTGCTGCGCGGGCGCGAGGTCACTCGCTGGCTAGCCGACCCGACGATGTACATCTTGGTGGTGCAAGATCCGGAGACGCGCAAGGGCTACGCATTGCGCGAGATGAAGATCGAGTACCCGCATACGTACAGCTACCTCAAGCGCTTCGAGGAGGTCTTGAGGGGCCGGAGTGGAATGAGACTCTACTTTGACCCCGAAAAAGACCCCTTCTACTCGATGTACAATGTGGCTCATTACACCTTCGCCCCTTATAAGGTGGTTTGGCGCGAGGTGTCTTCCGAGATAAACGCGGTCGTTATCTCCGCCTATGAGGATGATTACTTTGAGAGTAAGATCATCATACCCGATCACACGCTCGTTCTCATCCCCTGCGAGACCGCCGACGAGGCTCACTTTGCGTGTGCGATGCTAAACTCTGCGCCCAGCCGTCTGGTCGTCCAGGCATATGTCACAATGCACCCATCCCCACACGTGCTCGAATACATCGCCGTGCCCCAGTTCGATCCGGAGAATCCCCTCCACGCCCGGCTGTCGGCGCTGTCGCAGCGGGCGCATAAGTTCGCAGAGACCGGTGACGAAGCCGGTCTGATCAACATTGAGACCCAACTGGACGAGGCCGCGGCGGAGCTGTGGGATATCACCGACCAGGAGTTGGAGGACATCCAGCGCTCGCTGGAGGAGTTGCAGTGATTTTGTGTAATCGATGTAGTTTACAATACTTTTCAGGAGCAATGAAATGAAAGACCCAAGAGTTGAGAAACTGGCCGAAGTGCTGGTCAACTATTCCGTGGAGGTGCAGCCGGGCGATAAAGTCGTGATCAACGGCGACGCGGCGGCCGCGCCGCTGCTACAGGCCATCTACGTCAGGGTGTTGCAAGCGGGCGGCCATCCGTTTGTGCTCCCCTCCCTTCCCGGATTCGAGGCCCTGTTCTATGAGCACGCCTCTGATGAGCAATTGCAGCACGTCCCGGAGCCGTTCAAGCTGCTCACCGAGACTTATGACGTGGACATCTACGTCAGAGGCTTGGAGAACACCAAGGCGCTGAGCAACGTCGATCCGGCCAAGATGGTGTTGTACAATCAGGCCCAGACTGAGTTGATGAAGACCTTTATGCAGCGCTCGGCAGCCGAAGAACTGCGCTGGGTGGTTACTCTATTCCCAACCAACGCCTACGCCCAGGATGCCGAGATGAGCCTCAGCGAATATGAGGATTTCGTCTACGGCGCCTGCATGCCGGATATGGACGATCCGGTCGGCTATTGGAGGGGTCTCTCCGCCTGGCAGCAAAGGATCGTCGATTGGTTCGAGGGCAAGGAGCGCGTCCACGTCATCGGGCCGGAGACCGATCTGCGTCTCAGCATCGCCGGGCGCACGTTCATCAATAGCGATGGCAAGGCCAACATGCCTAGCGGCGAGGTCTTCACCGGGCCGGTGGAGGATAGCGCCGAGGGGCAGGTCTATTTCACCTACCCGGCTATCCATCAGGGGCGCGAGGTGACGGGCGTGCGGCTCTGGTTTGAGCAGGGTAAGGTGGTGAAGGCCACCGCCGAGAAGAATGAGCCCTTTCTACTG
>CAZDYW010000283.1:0-4126 GCA_964509655.1 uncultured Anaerolineales bacterium | reverse complement strand
CATTCCATAGCGTGCGGGCGACCACGGAGGGATCGCCCTTCTCAATAAGCTCGTGAGAGCAGGTGACGATTGCCGATCCGCACACGCTGCAGGCCGGCGGCGCGGGCGGCCTCCTCGGACTCCTCGGCGTGGCGCACCGACGTGCGCGGCAGGTCCGGGAAGAGAAAGTGCGGCGCAAAGCCCAGCAGCGCGTAAGGGATCGCCGGATTCAGTTCGGCGATGAAGCGCGCGATGCGGGCTATCTCCTCGACGTCGACGTAGCCGGGCACCAGCAGCGTGCTCGCCACCACCGGCGGCGGGTCGGGCCGCTCGTCGAAGCGGGCGGCGGCGCGGGCGAAATTCTTCAGCGTGTAGCGATTGCTGGCCCCGGTGAGCGCGCGATGAAGCGCGTCGTCGTGGGCCTTGAGATCGAACTTGACGCAGCCGCCGGTCGCCAGCGACAGATCCAGCGCCCGGTCCATCAGGCGCGGAAGGGCCGTGCCGTTCGTCTCCCAGCAGACCGCGACGCCGCGCTCGGCCAGCAGGCGGCTGGTCGCTAACGCATGCGGCATCTGGCTGGCCGGGTCGCCGCCGAAATAACAGACGCAGTAGGTGCGCTCGTTGGCCGTGTCGGCCAGCTCCTGGGCGGAGAGCGTGTCGGACTGAGCGGGGTCGACCTCGCGGAAGTGGTAGTTCTGGCAGAAGAGGCAATCGACGGTGCAGGAGGCGTAGAAGACGGCCAGATTGTGCTTGCCGCGCTGAGCGTGTCCGGCGCAGACCGGGTCGGCGACGCAGTTGGTGGGCAGAGCGTCGCGGTACCAGTGGAGCAGTCCGCGCTGGGGCGTGCCCGCCCGGTGATGGAGCTGCCCGTCGCGCACGGTGCGCAGTCCACAGAAGCCGCGCTCCCCCTCGCCGATGACGCAATCCTGCACGCACAGCCCGCAGCGGCGGCCGCCCTCAGTGCGAGGCGGGCGCTCTGGTAAATTGAACAGGCGACGTGCGGCTGCATGGGCCTCGTCGGCGACCGCCAGCGCCTTCTCTGGGCGCTCTCGGATGCAGCTCAAGCAGACGCCCAGCTGGGCAGCGATGAGGCGGGAACGTGCCCCACAGACCAGGCATATTTGATCATTAGTCGGCATATTGGAGTGACCTTTTTTACTCGTCATTGGCATAATTGTACACAAAAACTCATCAGGGACAAATGGAAATTGGAGCAACTTGTGGCGCGTTACTTTTTCGGGTAGGGCAATTGACAGTTAAGGCGTTCTCGTTTAGAATTAAGGCTATGTGAAAGACAGCCGTTAGCTGTTAGCCGTTAGCGGGATAGACCTTTTCTTGGCTGACCGCTGACCGCTGGCCGCTAATAGCTAATCAAAAGGGAGCTACAAGTTCTATGAAAGACTATCGAACTAATCAACTAAGAAATGTTGTCTTGCTCGGACACGGCAGTTCTGGTAAGACATCGTTGGCGGAGGCTATGCTTTTCACGAGCGGGGCGACCAACCGTATGGGGCGTGTCGAGGATGGCACAACCGTCGCAGACTTCGACGATGAGGAGAAGCGTCGCAACATCTCGCTCAACCTTGCTATCCTTCCCATCGAGTGGGAGGGGTGTAAGATCAACGTTTTGGATACTCCTGGCTACACTGATTTTGTCGGCGAGGTTAAAAGCGCTGTTAAGGTGGCCGAAGCGGCAGTAGTCGTGGTGGATGCTATATCCGGTATTGAGGTTGGGACAGAGCTGGTTTGGAACTTTGCCGCGGAGGAAAATTTGCCCCGCCTCGTGGTCGTCAATAAGATGAACCGCGAGAACGTCGACCTGGGGCGTGTGATGGATTCGTTGGAGGAAAGCTTCGATCAGAATTTCGTCCCCATCCATCTTCCCATCGGCAAGGCCGAGGATTTCTCCGGTGTGGTGGATCTGGTGAGGATGCAGGCATTGATTGGACCAGAGGGTAAGGTCTCCGATATCCCATCGAGCGTGGTCGATCAGGCAGAAGAGGCTCGCATTGATTTGATTGAAGCCGCTGCCGAGGCCGATGATGAGCTCATCATGAAGTACCTGGAGGGTGAGCCTCTGACCGATGAGGAGATCTATCAGGGATTGCGGATGGCCATAAAGCGGGGAACCGCCGTTCCGGTGCTGGTCTCCGCGGCGACGATCGGTGTAGGAGCGAGTGCTTTGCTGGATGCATTGATTGCTTATGCTCCCTCCCCGGTAGATCGGGGCGCCATCGAAGCAGAAAGCCCAGAGGGTGAAGTGGCGGTTGAGCCTAATGAGGATGGCCCCCTGGCCGCCTTGGTCTTCAAGACGACGGCTGATCCTTATGTGGGCAAGTTGACCTATTTCCGCGTTTATAGAGGCGTATTGGAGTCGGACAGTCGCGCCTACAACGTTCGTGCTGAAGAGGAAGAACGGTTGGGGCAGCTCTACGTGATACGTGGTAAGGAGCAGATTCCAGTCCCGCAATTGCGCGCCGGTGATATTGGCGCTGTGGCGAAGTTAGCCGAAACCTTAACGGGCGATACGCTGTGTGATGAAGAGAATCCGGTCACTTTACCCGGTCCCGTTTTCCCCTCGCCTCTCTTTGCCGTCGCCGTGAGCCCCAAGAGCAAGTCTGATCAGGCCAAGCTCGGCCCCACAATGAGCCGCATCTGTGAAGAGGACCCCACGCTCCATTGGCGCCAGGAATCCAGCACGAAGGAGATGATCCTTGAAGGAATGGGTCAGGCGCATGTGGATATCGCCATCCGCCGGATGGCCAACCGCTTCGACGTGGGCGTGGAAACCTCGACGCCAAAGGTGCCCTATAAAGAGACGATCACCCGCATCCACTCCGATCGTTACCGACACAAGAAGCAGACCGGGGGTGCCGGTCAGTTCGCCGAGGTTTATATGCGGTTGGAACCGTTGCCTCGCGGCACTGGCTTCGAATATGAGTGGGAGGTCACCGGTGGGGCGATCTCGACCAGCTTCCAGAGCTCCATTGAAAAGGGCATCAAGCAGGTGCTGAACCGAGGTGGAATCGCCGGTTATCCCGTGGTGGATGTCAGAGCCGTGGTCTACGATGGTAAGGAGCACCCGGTAGACTCCAAGGACATCGCTTTCCAAATCGCGGGACGGGAGGTTTTCAAGAGGGTGATGTTGGATGCCGGCCCGGTGTTGTTGGAGCCGATCTACAATGTGGAAGTTATCGTGCCGGAGGAATACACCGGCGATATCATCGGCGACCTGAACACGAAGCGGGCGCAGGTGCAGGGTATGGATCAGCGCGTTGGTCGGACGGTTATTTCGGCAATTGCGCCATTGGCCGAGATGCAGCGCTACGCCACCGATCTGCGCAGCTTAACCCAGGGACGGGGCATCTTCTCGATGGAGTTCGACCATTATCAGGAAGTCCCATCTCACCTGATGGAGGAAATCGTCGCGGCCCATCAGCGGGAAGAGGATAAGTAGTTGTGACGCCAGGTGAAGAGTAGGAAGGCGTGAAAGGCTCGCTACCTTATGGAAGTGAGCCTTTGTTTTATCACTGGAGAGCTTTATCCACATGAACCGTTCTGAAGCTGCGCCCCCTCTTGTGACGTCTGGCGTGATCATCGTTGCCGCCTACGTCGCCGCGCAGATGCTGTCCGATGTGCTGAGTCTCAAGATCGCGTGGGTGGCCGGTTTCAGCGTGGATGTCGGCACCGTTATCTACCCCTTCACCTTCACGCTGCGCGATTTGGTGCATAAGCTGCTGGGACGGCGGGCAGCGCGTGTACTCATCATCACCGCCGCTGCGGTCAACGTGCTGATGGCCGGGCTTTTCGCCTTCGCCGCCTGGCTGCCGCCGGACCCCACCTGGACGCTGCAAAGGGAGTTCGCCGCCGTGCTCACCCCGGTGTGGCGCATCGTCATCGCCTCCATCATCGCCGAGTTGGTCAGTGAGCTGATCGACACGGAGGTCTATCACCTGTGGGTCACGCGGGTGACGCGGCGTTACCAGTGGGCGCGAGTGCTGACCAGCAACGCCGTCAGCGTCCCTCTGGATAGCCTGATCTTCTGCTGGGGAGCGTTCGGCGGGTTGTTGCCGCCCGTGACCGTGTGGTCCATCTTCTGGGCCAACGTGCTCGTGAAAGGCGGCATGACACTGTTGAGCTTGCCCGG
>CAZDYW010000282.1:2486-4152 GCA_964509655.1 uncultured Anaerolineales bacterium | reverse complement strand
TTATAAGCAAAGAGGCCCGGCAATGGCCGAACCTCTATCTTGTCTTACATCGAACAGTAATCAAGCGAAAAGGCGCTTCAAAGGATAGCAAAGCCCCGGCAGAGCAGTTGCGCATAGTCGACCACTTTCTCGTGAACTATCTGCGCTGTCTCCGAGGAGGATACGACCTCGATCAGCAGGTCGGAGGCAATGTCCCAGAACCCCTCCGGCTCTCCTTCAGGCGGGAGCGGTGTTGTCAGTGGGAAGGTCGGCATAACCGCTGTCAAGAGGGGACGCATAACTTGTACTATCGATTGAGACATTATCCCACTTCTCTAGCGCGTGCCCAGCACATTGTGGAGCGCTTCACAGGCCGGGCATCCCCCGCCCGGTCGGACTATGGCGAAGCCGTCTTGAGGATCGTAGCCGTAACGGCCAAAGTCGATGTTCCAGACGATGATGCAGCGCACCATACCGGTGTTGATGCTGAGCCGCACCGCCTCGGAAAGCCAGGCCGCTTGCTCCGCGTTGTCCGTCCCTCGCGCCCAGGAGAACCAGTCCGAGAATTGCGGCACTCCTTCCTGAGATGCGTAACCCATCTCGGTGTAGAACAGCTTCCGCGCGCCGCCGAAGGTATTGTAATACAACCGCGTCTGCGGCAGGAAGTACCAGGAGTGATGCCCGCCGCCGTTATCGGCCGGGTGACCGCTGGTGGCCGAGGGCGATGTGGCGCCGGCGTTATGATGGGCGCCGATGTAGTCCATACATTGAGCCGCCCCCGCATTGTACATGCCCTGCAAGAAAGGCAGATCGTCGCAGTTACCGCCGTTGGGCTGACAACCGCCACCGAAGGAGCCGGTGGGCGAAAGTGCCGCGCTGATGACAGCAGTGCCGGAGTTAGCGTTCTTTATGGCGGCATAGGCCTTACAAAGCAGATTAGTGTAGGCTTGCGGGCTGATGTGACCAAGCTTCCATTCACGGTCGATGTTAGGCTCGTTCCATACCTCGATGGCATCGGCGCCAGCGGCCGCCAACTGGGCCACCCAATCGGCGTACTTCTGCTCAAAGCCCGATTCGGTTACCATGCCGGGCTGACCCAGCGCACTCAACTGTATCTTGAACCCATTGGCATGTGAGGCCGCGATGATGCCCGATGCATCCTGTGGGTAATGAACCTGGACCTTGGACCAGTTCATACCAGCGTAGTGCATCTTATCGGCGTAAGGGAATCCCAGATCGCGAACGTGGCCTCCCAGCTCGAAGGCCCCGCCACCTGAAGGAGGGGGCGCGGCCGGTGGCGCCACCGGCGTCTCCTCTTCGGGCACCTCTCCAGCCCGGATCACGACCCAGAACTCGCCGCCGAAGAAATTATCGGCGGACTTCAAGCGCCAGACTCCTTTGTAACTCCCCGCTTCGGCGGGCGCTTTCATCTTCACGCTGACATCCACATTGTCGCCGGGCTCGACCATTCCCACCTCAACACTGCCAGGAGCTTCCATCTGGTCACCGCTGGCGAAGGCCAGTACAGTATCCTCTGGCCATGCTTTGGTGCCATCATTCTTCAGCCGCCAGGTCTTCTCGAACTCCTCGCCGTTCTCCAATTGCGTGTTGTCCGGAATACTCACATCCGCCACGAACCCGGCATCAAGAACTTCCTCCTCCGGCTCCTCGGCATCCTCATCCTCAT
>CAZDYW010000282.1:0-2386 GCA_964509655.1 uncultured Anaerolineales bacterium | reverse complement strand
TTCCTCATCATCCCCATTTTCCAATGATGCATGGGAGGCCCTAGCAAGCTCTTCAGTAGCGGTGACGTCCTCAGTCTGCGTGATCACAGGCTCGGGTCGGGCTACCGTAATCGTCACGGAACCGTGATCGAAGCCAGCGATGGAAGCACTGACACTATAAGAACCCTCCTTATTGGGCACCTTCCAAGTGTAAGCGGGATCGGTGATGGGAGAAACCTGCTGTTCAAGAACTTTTTCTCCCTCTTTGACAGTCCAGTTAATCTCAAATTTCTGCTTCGGAGGATTGGAGACGGTTGGGTAGCTCGCCACTACGTCCATAACATTATCCGCATTGCCAGGATTGAACATATCGGCGACAGCAACACCGCCCAAGTGGTAATTCTGCGCCCAGCGAAGTTTGGTAGCCAAGCTAGACGCCGTGCCAAGCCAGACGGTGTGGTTTTTACCATCGTCACCTTTGTATTCCAAACGATAGGTGGAGGCCGCCTCCTGGGGCGAGATGCTCAACAAAGCACCAGAGAGACCAAAAGTTACTTCATCACTTGGTTCGACCCGCTCAATGCCACCCAGAGTCATGATCTCACCGAAGGAGACCAACGCTTGCTCCAGAGAGATGTGGTCAATGGCTGAAGTTTCAGTTGTATCGCTGCTCTCAGCGCTGAGGGAGGAGATGAGCATGCGGAGCTTGTAGCGCGGCGCCTGGGCAGTCGCCCAATTGAGCAAGCGCCGCATCTGACCATCTCCCACATAAGCGGTCGGATCTTCCGGGAAGGGCACCTTGAGGCCGTCGACGGCGTCAGCCAAGGTTCTCCAATCATAGCCACCGGTCTCCCATCCGCCATCGACCGGTGTCGGGCGCTCAACGTTGACCGTCAGCCGCAACCCTTTGGCATGCAAAGTATCGGCCAGCTTCTGGATGAAGGCGCTGTAAGCGTCCCGATCATCGGGTGCTACACCTCGGTAATCAATATCGACACCGTCGAAACCATATTCCTCGCAAAGCCGCAAGATGTTGGCGATGTGTGTATCCTGAAGCTCGGAAGAGCTCAGAAGATCCGCAAGTAGACCGCGATTAACGGTCGCGCCCGGTGCCCAGTTGCGTAAGGTGGGCATCACGACCGGTCCGTTTCCTGCTTCGTCAACCGGCGGCACGCTCGTGATCTGACCGGCGAAGCCGCCCATTGTACCCAGAAGTAACCCGGTGGGGTTGACTTCGTCGATTTCGCTCATGTTACCAGCTACATCTCCGGATTTCCAATAGGTGGAAACGGTCGATGTGATAGGCCCAGACTGGGCAACCAACACATTTTCCGGCGCATCGCTCACCCGCGCACGGACAAACTCATATCCAGCTGCCTCGGTGTGCAGATCACTACCTACCCACACCCAGTCATCTCCAGTCCAGGTATAAAGATCGAGGGTCTCCCAGGGCTCCGCGTTGTTGGGCACTACGACGTCAACCATCAAGGGCTGCGTAGCTTCTCCCCGGGTTTTGATCTTATAGAGTGGGCTCTTGACAACTAGATGTTCTGGCAAGGCCATGGCAGCTTCGCGCAATTCAGAGCCAGCCGAGCCTTCTAGCAGCTCCAGACGGGGCACCGATTCCAAGCGCACGCGCAATTTGTTGGATTCTTCGGGTGAAATGCTCAATGTGATCCCGTCCGGATGGGAGCATGAGCCATTATCAGCGTCCAGTTTAGTAAAGCCAGTGATCCCCACGCGCTGCAAAATGGAGACAGGTGGCAAAATCAAAAACAAAAGCAGGGCAACGATGCCCACGCCCAAGATCAATCCATAGGCCCATCTTCCAAGATCTAGTCCAAATGTAAGCCGTTGCCAAAATGGAGCGCTGACAGCCTCCTCTTGAACGCTTTCTTCATATTCTTTCTCTTCTACTGTGCCCTCGGCCGAAGCCAACTGACTCGAAGGTCTATCATCCACCAGTTCATCCTCCGTGAGATCTTCCTCTGTGACATTTCCATCCAGTTCAGCATCGGCGACCGATGCTTTCTCCTCAGACCAGTTAAAGCCTCGCCGCTGAAGCTCATCCTTGAGATCAGCCAAGAAAGCGGGGCCAAAGTCTTTCAGGTCGAGCAATGCTTCATCACCCCCCTCCAAAAGCGTCAACGCATCGCTCACGGTCTCAACACCTCCATTGAGCAATGCGTTTTCGGCGCGGGTGCGAAGCCCTAGCTCTGCAATCGAAAGATCAGTCGAAACAGATCGCTCAGAAGCAGAAGTCGAAATTTCCATAAGGACCTCCTCAAAAGTACTCCAGACGCTTCACAGGGGCCTTGCGCAAAAATTGTCAGCGCGTTAATTTTCCTATGAGCGGCGGATATTCTAGCATACGGAGGGTCTTTTGGCAAACATTGCTTGGCGAGGG
>CAZDYW010000281.1:0-4154 GCA_964509655.1 uncultured Anaerolineales bacterium | reverse complement strand
TGCTCGCTCTGGATCGCCAGATCCAGAGCTAACCCCGCTGGATTGCCAAATCCAGCGGGGTTTTTATTCCCAGCCCTTCCATTCTCCATTCCCCATTCATCATTCGTACTTCGACATAAATCTGAGCAGTTTCGAGGGCGTACTCAAAAACGCTCTGATATAACGCTCCGTGATGATCGGAGTCTCGAACTGGGGCCAATGGCCCGCGTTCGGGATCACTCGCAGATCGGCGTCGGGCCATTCCTTGGCTACCACGCTGGCATCCCGTAGCGGCACTGTATTATCCTCCATTCCCCATATCACCAGCGCCGGTGTTTCAATCTCCCCTAGTTTGCCGCGCAGGTCGTTGTTGAGCATAGCCTCGAAGCACTCCGCCCGCACCCGTCCCTGTCCAGGGCGGCGAGCATCGGCCCGGATGCGTTTATATTCATTCTCGGTGATCCCGGTGCGATCGGCGAACAATGCCGGGCGCAAGAGGCGATCCGTCACGCTCAGCATTTGTGGCTCGAGGAGCTCCACCAACTTTCTGGTAATGGAGTACCGTTCCATAAACACGAAGGGCGACATGAAGAGATTGATAAACATCGAGAGCTTCCCGCTGATGGTCGGGCTGAGCAAGACCAGGCGCTCGACCAGCTCAGGATAGTGCAGAGTCAAGGTCACGCTGATCATTCCCCCCATTGAGTGACCTACCAACACGATGGGCCGTTCGCTGATCTCCTGGATGAGGGTCGCCAGCAAATCGACGTATCCCTTTATCGTCGCCCGTTGCGGCAAGGGCGGCGATTCTCCATATCCCGGCAAATCGACCGCTAGACAGCGGAAGCGATGCTCCAACGTGGGTAGCAGCGGCGAGATGGCATACCATGAACTCGACCAGCCGTGAATGAGAAGGGCTATGCGGTTGTTGGGTGTTCCTTCTTCATGCACGTGGATGTCTTGACCGTTGACGTTGTAAATGGTCATCTTGTAGACCGTCATCTATGCCTCCCTCTGCCTTCTGCCATCGGAGCCGCTGCTTTAGAGCTGTCTGAAAATTCCATGATGTCGGGGCGACCCTCCGTGGTCGCCCGCTCCCTACAAAGATCGCACTTAATAGGCCATTATAAGCCATTCATCGGTTGAAGGCGTTACATCTAGGTTACGGCTTTGTTTCGGCTGTGATGGCTCTTGTATGAAAAATCCCCTCTGTTGAAACCAGCAGAGGGGATTTTATCGGTGCAGAATTACCTATGTCGCCGCTGCTTCACTGTGACGCTTTTTGTTACGCGAGCGCATGACGGCCTTTGTGGCTTCGGCGGCGATCGCGGGCACCATCAGCAGCGGAAGTAAAACGACCCATTCTCGCAGCCCCAGCGGCACCGTGTTGAAGATGGGGGTGAGGAAAGGAAGATAGATCGCGCCGAGCAGCAGGACGATGGAGAGCAGTACGGCGTACTGCATATACTTGTTGCTGAAGACACCCAGGCGGAACAAGGAAGCGCGCTCCGAGCGAGCGGTGTATGCGCGTACCAACTCCGAAGCTGAGAGCGTGACGAAAGCCATCGTTTGAGCCAGCATCGGGTTCGCTGGATCCCAGGCTTTCCCGATGTAGTAAGCGATCAGCACCACAGCCGTGATAGCCACGGTCTGTACTCCAATCCCCACTCGCATCAGCCGATTGATGATCGGCTCACGCACCGGGCGCGGCGGCTGCTCCATAATATCCGGATCACCCTTCTCCAGCCCCAGTGCCAGCGCCGGAGCGCCATCGGTGAGCAAGTTGAGCCACAATAGCTGGATCGCGGTCAAGGGCGGATGGGAGCCGAAGAGTGTCCCCAGAAATAGCACCATAATCTCCGCCAGGTTGCAGGAGATCAGGAAGTAGACGAACTTGCGTATGTTGGAGTAGATAATGCGTCCTTGCTCGACAGCCGATACGATAGAGGCGTAATTGTCATCGGTGAGCACCATGTCGGCCGTCTCCTTGGTCACGTCGGTGCCCGTGATGCCCATCGCCACGCCGATGGAGGCGCGTTTGAGCGCTGGCGCGTCATTTACGCCATCCCCCGTCATCGCTACCACCTGATCCCTTTTCTTCAGCGCCTCGACGATGCGCACCTTGTGCTGTGGAGAGACGCGGGCGAAGACATCCAGGTCATCTATCCTTGTGGCCAGATCCTCGTCGCTCAGCTTATCCAGCTCCGCGCCGGTGAGCACTCTCTGCTGGGCCTCGTCATCATCCTCAACCCGCATCAGGCCGATTTCCTGAGCGATAGCGCGGGCGGTGTCCGGATAATCGCCCGTGATCATCATGGTGCGGATACCGGCCTGGCGAGCCTTCTCCACCGCTGGCTTGACCTCCGGGCGGGCCGGATCGGTCATCGCCGTCAGCCCGATCAGCGAGAGGTTCTTCTCGACGGTCTCGGGTTTCAACTCCGGGGCGGTATCTGATTGTCCTGGCACTTCTTCAAGGTGACGGTAAGCCACGGCCAGCACGCGCAGCCCCTCTTGCCCCAGGTCGCGGATGACATTCTCGATGTGCTGCCGTCGCCCCGGTGTGAGCGGTACGTCGACGCCTTCCTCCAGGATGGTGTCGCAGAGCGGCAACATCACGTCAGGGGCGCCCTTGACGTAGGCCACGTACTCGGCGCCGCCGGTCTCCTCCAGGCCGCGCCCATCTCCGCGATGGATGGTCGTCATGCGCTTGCGCTCACTGTCGAAGGGAATCTCGGCCACACGGGGCAGCCGTTCCTCCACTTCGTCGCGCCACAGGTCCGCTTTGGCCGCAGCGACCACCAGCGCGCCCTCGGTTGGATCACCCACCATGCGGTATCGCTCTTTATCTTGAGCTTTGCCTTCAGCCTCTGGCGGCAGGTCGGCAGCGGGCTCCAACTGAGCGTCGGAGCAGAGCAGCCCGCCGGTGAGCAATGCCAAAACCTCTGGATGGTCACGCGGCTTGGCCTGCTCGCCGTAGCTGGTGAACTTGCCTTGGGGCTGATACCCCTCGCCGCTCACGTCCATCCGCAAATTTGCCACGTAGAGCCTCACCGCCGTCATCTCGTTCTGAGTCAGCGTGCCGGTCTTATCGGAGCAGATGACCGTCGCGCTGCCCAAAGTCTCCACTGCCGGCAGGCGGCGGATGAGCGCGTGGCGTTGCACCATCTCCCGCATTCCCAGCGCCAGACAGATCGTGACGACGGCTGCCAGCCCTTCCGGTACGGCGGCGATGGCCAGGCTGACCGCTACGATGAACAGATCGACGATCTCCTGCCGGGTGTGTACCAGATATGGCCCCAGCCCCTCGCTGGCGATCAGGGAGAGGTTGGTATCCTTGATGATGGCCTCAATGAAGACGATGCCACAGATGATCAACGCGCCCCATCCCAGCCAGCGCCCCAACTGATCCAGGCGAACCTGGAGCGGGGTGGGCTCCTCCTCGTAGGACTGGATCATCTCAGCGATGAGGCCGATCTCCGTCTCCATACCGGTGTTTACCACCACGCCCGCTCCGCGCCCATAGGTGACGGTGGTGCTCATAAAAGCGCAGTTGCGCCTGTCGCCCAGCGGGGCCTCTTTCGATAGCGTCCCCTCGGCCCGTTTCTCCACCGGCACCGACTCGCCGGTCAGGGAGGCCTCGTCGATCTTGAGGTTGACGCTCTTGATGAGCCGCAGATCGGCCGGCACGTAGTTGCCCGCCTCCAGGAAAACGATGTCACCAGGAACCAGTTCCTGGGCCCGGACCGTCACCCGGTGGCCGTCGCGCAGCACGCGGGCTTCGGGCGCGGCCATCTTCTTGAGCGCCGCCAGAGCTTCCTCCGCCTTGCTCTCCTGAACCACGCCCAGCACCGCGTTGAGGATCACGATAGCCATAATCGCGCCGGCCTCGATCACCTCGCCCAATAGCAGGGAGACTACGGCAGCGACGATCAGCATAATGACGATAAAATCGTCGAACTGCCTTAGTAACAACTGCCAGAAGCCGGGTCGGGGCTGTTCCGCCAGTTCGTTAGGCCCATATCGTTCCAGGCGAGCTTCTGCTTCCTCCGAAGAGAGACCAGACTTCAGTTCAGTTTCAACCGTTTCGGTCGTTTGTTCGATGGAAAGGTTATGCCATGCTTTTTTCTCTGTTTCCATGCCCTCCTCACTGTGTGTCGGAATGTTATGTAAATGCT
>CAZDYW010000280.1:0-4159 GCA_964509655.1 uncultured Anaerolineales bacterium | reverse complement strand
GTTATTGAGAAGATACCAAATAAGTCTCTTGCGATTTACCGATCCTGTGTATATTGCGCTGTGACCTCCAACAATTTCGAAACTCCAAACGGCTTGGGCAAAACTCCATCCCCGCCGGCTTCCTCGACGGCTTGTCGGATATCATCCCCATTTTGCCCCGTCATGAAGACCACCGATGTGGCCCAGCGGGGGTGCCTAGTGCGCAAGTGGCTACAAGCCTCAAAGCCATCTGTGTCTCTGAGTTGTATGTCCATCAGCACGAGATCGAATCGGTTTCGCTCGATGAGTTCGAGCGCTTCCTCTCCAGAAGCTGCCTTTATGACCTCATACGATTCCGTTTCTGAGAGGCAGAGTTCGATCAAGGCCCGCAGATTGTGGTCATCTTCTACGATCAAAACGCGCTTCTTTTCCATGGGGAGACCCTCTATAGGCAGAGGGCTAGAGACTCTCGCACTTGAGTCTCTAGCCCTATTTTCAACACAAGGGGAGATTCAATCCATCAGGTGGAAGTCGATGTCGCAGATTCTCTTTTCCTCATCCTGCTCGATAGAGATGAACTTGGCCTTCCTACCCAAGCGCTTGTGCAGCGCGGCTGAGGCCATCATCATCGGGACACAGGTATATGGCGGTATGCCCTCTTCCCGCAGGGCGCTCGTTGCTCGCCACACCAGGCAGCCCTCGCAGATCAGATCGATCTCATTATCTTCCATTACCAACTCTGCGCTTTTGCAGAGGCCATATTCGTCGACCATCAGCCGCTCGATCTCGGTCAAGATGTCTTTGGGGTCCTCGCCCGCGATCTCCAGGCCCAGCTCATGCTCCATATCCTCCAGGATATCCTCACCGATCGTATCAACCGTTGCTATAGCCGTATCGCCAAACAATTCGTATAACCCTTTAGCGAATCCGAAGATGATATCGTTGAAAAGCTTCAGTTGACGTAACTTCTTTTCTTCCATTGTAGCCATAGTAATCCTCCAATACTAATTGTAAGCTGTTCACCCCGGTCTTGTATCCTCTCAAATCGGGGTAGATGTAGGGCGGCTTAGGCGGCCTCCGCCCGTTAACCGCCTATCTGTCGGGTAGCAAGTCCGACCTACATTCACTAATTGAAAGCAATTTACCTCGGGATAGTGTTCCAAAGCTTAGGAGCGTAACTCCGCGTCATCAAGCGCATATTGCCCAAACTCCCCGAGTTCTTATCCACGGCGACGCCTAGATAATAGGAACCATCGCCCAAGAAACGGGTGAGAACATAGGCATTGTCTGAGGTAGCCAGGTTGTCCTGCACTGATCCGGATCCTAGTTGGGCAACCGTCTTCTGCACCAGCTTCATCACCAACGCGAATTGGGCCGAAGCGGCCTCGGCGTCAAAATTCGGGTTGGAAGAATAGCCAGCGATGGACAGGCCGTCCATGCCTACGACATCGGCAGAGATGAAGCCCGGTATCTCATTGGACATCTCTCTCAAAATATTCTTCAGATCATCAATTCTTGCCATTTCATTTACCTCCGTAACCTCTTCTAAAGTGAAATCTTCTAGATCATGCTGATCGACGGCGCTGCCCGAAAAGCGCGAACAACTAGGATTGTGGCACCTTCCTTTTTCATCCACAAAGGCACCGCATTCGGAACAATGTGGTCGATCATCCTCATCCTTATACTCATGCTGTCCAAAATCCACCTCGTCATCGGGACTAAGCGACAAGGAAGAAATTAGCTCAGGGCCGAGCGCGGCAGTTTGTTCGTCAATGCGTTTCATGCCCTCCAAGAGTAGCCCGGTCCAACCAACATTTATAGTCCGTTCAGGCGGTGCAACGCCTTTCTCTAACTTGAAATTGCCATTTTCCCACTTCAAAAGTTCATACACAGCCTCCTCTCCTACATATGAACCTACCTCGGCGTGCACAACGTTGCCGTCGGCGAAAAAGAGGCTCGCTTTCTCCCCCTGGCGTTTGAGGTGCAGGCGAGCTTCGTTGCGCTCCTCACAATTGATCTGGATGATACTGGGCAAGCTCAAGGTATGCAGGTTGCCCTGCACTGCCTTGCCAGAATCCCTTTTCAGCAGTTCTTTAACAGTAGCAATCAACAACCGGGCATTCAGTGGCTTCTCCAGGAACTCCGATGCGCCCAATCTCAGAGCCTCGACTACATTATCCTTCGTGCCATAGGCGGTGAAGATGAGCACCTTCGCTGCGGGATCATAATCCTTAACCGTCTTCAGAACTTCCAGGCCATCTACTGTTGGCATGTTGAGATCCAAAAGCGTCAGATCGAAGCTCTCGCGCTTATAGCGCTGGATGGCGTCTGCTCCGTCGGTGACGCCAATTGCTTCAAATCCTTCCAGTTCCAGCAACCTGGTCAGTGAGCGGATAACGTTGGGTTCATCATCTACCACTAAAATGCGTTGGGCTGTCACTAGTCGCTTCCCTCACTTTGTTGTCCAAATTCGTCGGGTATTAGCCCCCGTGCGATGGCTTCTTCCAGATTGAAGAGCTCTCCAGTAGAATCTCCGTTGCTCTCACTTACACCGGGAGTGGCCTCCTCTCTCCCTGCCTCCGGCTCCAGCGAGGAGTCTGTAGGCGCCGCGATTTGGTCTTGTCTATCTGTGCTTGGCTTTTGGGGCTGGCTCGGCTTTTCCGGAATCACTTCCCTCTGGGGAGCATGATCGGGGACGCTCGGAGGCTCAAGAGTTTCTTCAAAGGACTCTTCGGTAAAGAGGGTGTCCAGTTCCGCTCTCAAAGAATTTCCAAAGTCCTCGTCCAACGATTGGACCGTACCTGAAGCCTTGCTGGTCGAGACTGTCGATAGCAAGCTCTCAATCGCGCGGCGTGTATAGAGCCAGACGATACCGACGCGGCTGCTTTTAACGCGCCGGTCATAGATAATGGCCAGAAAGAGATTGTCGCCCACGTTTGCTGAGTAGATCTCGTACCGGTCACCCTCGTGATAATTGAGGTTAATCGCCTCACCGTCGCCGAACCGACGCGCCAGCTCGCCGCTGGTGGCGAAGCCGCCGGCCAGCAGCGCGAGCAAAGTGGTCGCATCGAAGCCCTGTGTATCCCCCACCTCGGCCAGGCGCTGTCCTTGCATATCGCCCAGAAAGATGCAACGGGCGCCTATGTCGTAGCGTAAGCTCTCCAGTTCCTGGGCGATTTCTTCAAAGGCATCATCGGCCAGAATGGTAAAGCCTGGCTGACTGATGGCTGCGCCGCGCAAAGCTCCCTGTACGGCTTGCGTGAAGTCGCCGATGTCGAAAGGCTTCGTGATATAGCGATAAGCCTCCAAGCGGCGTGCCTCCGCTTCTACCTCGTCGTCCCCGTAGGCTGTGATCAGAATGGTACGCGTCTGGGGGCTGGTGCCCCGCACCCAGCGGATCAACTCAAGCCCACTGAGGCCCGGCATACGCAGATCTGTAACTAACAAATCCACCTCGGAGGACTCGAGTACCTCTAACGCCTCCTCCCCTGACCGCGCCGTGCTGACGTGAAAGTCTCCCCCGGAGCGCTCCAGGGCCCCCCTGAGGAAAAAAGCCACTTTCGGCTCATCATCCACGATCAAAATATGCTTAGATTTTGTTTTCGGAGCAAACATAATAGCCTTCTTGCTCAATGGTCATTACCACTCAAAGCACACCTTAAGTATACCACGTATTATCTAACTTTGTGTTCCAAGTAATTTCCAATTTCTTTGCAATTATATTCCACAGGCGTGTTTTGGTTGTACTTATAGCGCATAGGAGCACAGGAATCCGTGATGAGCATCGACGAAGTTGTGAAGCGTGAGGGTTTATGGCCTTACTCAGAATGCTACGCTTCTTCTACAGGTGTTCCGTCGGGGCTGTGGTCTGGAAAAATGATAGGGATCAACGTCTTGAGGCTGCGGGGTCGTAAGCGGTTTGTTGGAGGGGAAGGAAATTCTCACGGAGGAGGGCTGGGCATATTCCCCGCCGAGAAATCAAGTTGATACTCTGGCACAATCTCTTTTATTTTGGCCAAGATATCGGCCACATCGCCGTTCTCTGCCAATGCATCCAGTTCCACTATTTTTTCAGCGAGCGCCTCGCTGCTCCAGAGGCTGTCACTGTGTGCTACAAATATTTTCTCCTGTGCAATTGTAGCACGGTCTGGAAATGGGCACAATTGGCCACGAAGCGACT
>CAZDYW010000279.1:0-4174 GCA_964509655.1 uncultured Anaerolineales bacterium | reverse complement strand
CCCGCCCTGCTGTGCTTGACGGCGGAAATCGGAAAAGTAAAAGGCCAGCTCAAAAGAGCTGGCCTTTCTACTGTCATCTTTTTTCGGCAAAGCGGAGCCATAGTATGGTACGACGAGAAACCAGGTTTTTCAGAAAAACCTGGTTTCTTTCCCCAATTTGTCACTCCTCAGCAGCGACTGTTTCACGGGCTCGCTCAATGATGGCGAGCACCTCGTCGTCGCCAAGGTCTACGTTGTACTTGGCGTTGCGAGCTGCATTCGCCTCCAGCCGGTAGAAGAAAGCCTCTCGTTCCTTTCTCATCTCAGAAGTATCGGGATTTCTCATATTTCTTACAACCACGAGATTCGCATCTGCGTTGTGACGAGCGTCTCTACTCGCCCCGTTCGGCGACGCGCCTCTCCAAAATCTCCTCGATCAGCGCCTCGGCCTCCTCTGGCAGTGGCGGTACTTCGTGCTCCGCCAGAATCTTCTTCGCCCGTTCGTTGGCCCGGGTGTACATATCCTTGCTGCCCTTCGTTTCCCAATCCTCGTAGCGTTGGCGGTCGATGATGTCCGGGTGCCATTGCGCCCATCGCCAGTTGTCGAGCGTGTGATCGTCGGCCAAGTAGCCGCCTCCTGGTCTCACACGCGCCGTGGCGTCCAGCGCCAGCGTCCGCGGGCTGACCTCGACGCCGTCCATCACGAAGCGGAGCTCACGGATGATCTCATCGGCGATGACCAGCGCTTCCATCGAGGAGGTGGAACCGTACTCGATGTAGCCCACGTCATGCACCAGTGTGGCGCGGGCCAGGAAGTTGGCCATGATGGAGACAGTCATCTCGATCCCAGCCTGAGCGTCCACCAATTTGCTGTCGGTGGCACCACCGGCAGACCATGCCGGTAGGTTGTAGTAACGCGCCAGATCCATCTGGGCCATCATACCCAGCGGCCATTCTGGGCTGCCGTAACTGATGATGGTGGTCTTCATATCCATCGCCGCCGTGTTCATCCCGTAGATGTAGGGCGCACCGGGATTGATCAACTGGGTGAGCACCAGCCCGACCAGACACTCTGCATTGCCCAGCGCCAGCGCACCGGCCAGCGTGATCGGCCCACCGCCGCCGGTGTTGGGCGAGGGGATGTAGCCGGAGGGGACGCCCTTCTCCGCGCAGAAGATCAGCTTTTGCAGCGACTCCTCGATGATCATCAGGGGCGAAATTGGCTCGGCATAGAGCAGAAAGATGGGCTTCTCGCGCAGCGCTTGCTCACCGCCGACCGTCGCCGCCGCGATGCGGTAGATGTCCTCCACGTCGGCGCGATCCTTGGCCGTGTAAACGTTGGGTTTGACCGAGCCGCGAATCATGCGCACGAACTCGTGGATATAGAGATCGTCGGGCGGCACGTCAGAGGGATTGCTCATCGACATAATGAAGTCGATGTTGTCCAAAGCATCGCAGAGCCGCGCGATGTCCTCCACGTCCTGGGCCGTCGAGCGGCGCCGCTCACCGCTCTCCACATCCAGCGTGAAGGTGGTGTCTGAGCCGGGGCCGAAGAAGACTTTGCCCAACTCCAGGGGCATCGTCAAGTTTCCCAGTCGGTCATGCATCGGGATGCGTGAGGGCGCCTTGGCGATGGCGTCGACTACCAGGTATTCTGGAATCTTGACCCGTCCGTCCGATTCCCAGGCACCGGCTTCGAGTAGGATCTCGCGTCCTTCTGGATCCTGCATATCCACGCCGGTCTGCGACAAAATTTCCAGCGTGGCGTAATGAACCTCTCGCACCTGCTCATCCGACATACCGCGGGCGAAAGGTTGCAAAGTAGGGATTGGTAATTGCTCCGTCACGAAAAGTTACCTCCGATTAGTAAAACGTAAAACGTGTTTTTGATTACTTGTACGTTTCCAATGGAATGACTAGATCTTTGATTTCCTCGGCAGAGACTGCCTCTAACAATCTGAGTACTCGTCGCAGCAATTCTCCTGGTCTCAGTTGGCAGGAGATAATTATTCCCCAGTGAGAACGCTTGGAATAAAAGTAATCTCGCGCCAAGGGTACATAATCGCATTTGTTGTACACCAGCATAGCCCGCCCTTTAGCCACGGCATAGGCCAATTGCTCGTCGTCGGAGCGACCTTCTTGCTCCATTTCGTGAACATCAACTGCATCGTAGCCCCGTTCTCGCAGCGTAAACGCCAATCCACCCCAGACATCCTCATCGATGTAGAGCTTGATTTTGGAACCCGAATTCATGCACATCGAGCCTTTTGACCAGTTATTTCGGCAAAGTCATCTTCGCTATGCATCATTGTTCTCAGCTTTTCCATCCAGAAAGCTTCTGAATCCTCGGCCAGTTCCTGGTCGATCTCATCACGATGGTCGTAGTAATAACTGAGTGCGTCGTGGATCTGAGCAAGATTCAAGTGTGGCAGTAGTTCATTGGCTATTTTTTCTGCATCGTATCCCATGCGGGTATAGCCAACCACTGTGCTGACCCTTACACGTGTGCCTTTGATAACAGGGCGGGGGCCAGAGCGGCTTTGGTACACCTCTATGTAGGGATGAGGTGGCAGCAGATATTGGGCCAGTACCATCTCGGCCAATTCATCGGGTGAGTGCTCGCTCTTATGAGCCCTCTGCTGCAGGACATCGTAGATGCGACTGGAGACTCTTACAGCGGTCTTATTCATCAAGCGTACCTTTAGACTGTGGCAAGCTACAATACCAGTGTATCGGCGAATTGCTCCTTGATCCATTCAACCACCTCCGGATCGATTGGCTCCGGTTCGTGGTGGCTCAGGATGTCGCGGGCGATTTTCTTGGCTCGCGTCCAGGCATCTTCGGCGCCATCCTTGGCCCATTCGTCGCGCCCCCGTCGGTCGATGACGTCGGAAGGGTAGTAATGCTCGGTGCGCATATAACGATAGGTGTGATCGTCGGCCAGGTAATGTCCGCCCGGGCCGACGCGGGCGATGGCGTCCAGGGCCAGTGTGTCTTCATTTACCTCGATGCCGCGCACGGCCCGCATCGCCATTCCCAGCATATCATTGTCGATCACGAATTGCTCGTAGGCGATGGTCGACATGTCCTCCAGCATACCGGCGGCGTGGTGGATGAAATTGGCACCGGCCAATGCGACCTGGATGGCCGATTGGGCTTTTTCCATCCCGGCCTGGATGTCCGGTAGCTTCGAATCGGTCATGCCGGCGCTGTTGTAGATGGGCACGTTGTAGAAATGGGCCAGCTGGGTGATGGCCGCGTTGCCGATGCCCAGCTCCACCGAGCCGCCCAGATATTTGCCGCTGCGCATATCGGCGGTGGCGGGGATGGGGCCCATCAGCACGGGCGTGCCAGGATTGACCAACTGGGTCAGCGTCAGGCCGGAAAGTTGCTCGGCGTTCAGCTGAGCCAGTGTCCCGGCCAACGTGACCGGTGAGGTCGATCCTGCCATCGGCGCCGCCGAGAGCACCACTGGCATTCCCTGGCGGCAAACTTCGATTAGCAGCGTGGTCACATCGGTGGCGAACTTGAGGGGGCTGACCATCCAGCTGGTGATGAAAGAGACGATAGGCCGCTCGCGTAACACCTCCGGGCTGCCCACGATCTTTTCGCACATTTTCACCACGTCACGGATGCCCTGGATGGTGTAGGCGCCCGCTTGGACGTGCTTGGTGGTATTTGCCAGCGAAGCGTAATACTTGCTGATTTCCACCTTTTCCTCGGGCAAGTCAGTGGGGTAGATGGGGATGAGGTAGAAGTGGATGTTATCCAGCACATCGACGATGCGGGCCATCAATCCCACATCCTTCAGTACCGCCTTGCGGATCTCACTTGTCTCCAGATCGAGCATCTGGAGCGCTGCGCCGCCGGTGCCGATATGCACCCTCGCGTCCTCCAGGATCAAATCGTGCTTGGGATCGCGCCCGGCCAAGACTATGCGCGAGGGAGCTCTCTCAATGCCCTCCTCCACGAGTGAACGCGGTATGCGCACGCGATTTTCCTCCACATCGGCGCCCGCATCCTCGAACAAGGCCAACGCTTGTGGCTCCTCCACCTGCACGCCGACGCTTTCCAAAATCTTCAGGGAAGCCTCATGTATCTGCTGAACCTGCTCATCGGTCAGCGGCTTGTATTGCCCACCGGTCAATCCCTTCTCTGGCCCCTTGATCTTAGCTCTTTTGCTCGTCATCACATC
>CAZDYW010000278.1:0-4182 GCA_964509655.1 uncultured Anaerolineales bacterium | reverse complement strand
CTGGCTCTTTAGCCGGTGCCAAATCTGTTTCTTGTAAAAGCTAACTAACAATCATTATACCGCAGTCATGCTTGAATTCTTCCCTAAGTCTCATACAGCATTCTCACAACTATCTAACAGTCTCTCGCGGATCTCTCACCACATCAGCTTCAGGATCACGCCTTCACCCCGGACTGTATTAAAATATATCGGCTCTCCTGGGTCGGGCTCGATTGCTTTGCGCAAATCGGACATCCTGCTGTGGAGGGTGTGCTCGTAGAGCGCGGGTGGCTCGTAACCCTCGTCGCCCGACGAGCGCGGCGTGTGCTCCAGTCCCCGGTATCCGCGAAAGTACAGCTCGTCCCAAGGCACGATCCGCCCGGCGTTCTTGTAGAGGTAGCAGAGGAGTCGGAACCCGCCGCTGGTCATTTCCTCGACCGATACTCTCCGGCCTCCCACGAATGCTTGTCGATGGCTCTCGTCGATGGAGAGTCGAGGCGGGGATTGTAGCCGTAATTCTTTCCATACATCCTCGCTAATCGGTTGGTCGAGATTTTGAGAGGCGTAATAGGTGGCCAGGGGACGGATCAACTCTAGCCAGGCACGGGGTTTGTCCCCTCCGCCCCTGCGCAGCCAGGAAAGCAAATCATTTGCCGCGCAAAGTTTATCGAGCGGGAAGGGATACTCGCCGGACATCAAGGCCAGGCGGCGCTCCAATATCTGGATTAGCTGCGCTTCCCTCCAGGCAAGTCGATGGGGGTGAACTCTGTGCCTCTCCAGTCCGGCGGCGGAGGCCAGGTGTGGTTGGAGTGTTGCCGGTAAGAAGGCTTTGTAGACGAAATCCGCTTGCTCGAATAACGGCAAGGTCGAGAAGAAAGCGCAGAGGGCCGATGTGATGCGCTCGAATTGGGCCTGAACCCAGGGCTCCACCCCATCCACCACGACCCACATCCCATCCAGCCCTATGCGTGTCAGAGCCTTTGAAAGCTCCGCGGCGACCAGGGGCCAATTGTGAGGCGGCAGCAAGTCTTCTTCCGGTTCGGCGCTAAGCACCATTTTCACTGCATCGGGGTCCTCTGGCGACTCCAAAAATTGGCCCGCGCGGGCTGGTAGATCGCCCTGTACGAAGCGATGAACGAACCAACTCAACATCCGTTGCGTCCATCCTGGAGCTTCGGCCCAGCTTTCCGGGCGGTAAGCGAGATGTTCCAGTACTGCCATCGCGCAGGCGTCGAAGACCCAGGCGATCTGTCCGGTCGCCGACTGGAATCCGCTGGCCGTTCCGGAGACCGGGGGCATCGGTTGCCAGCGGGCGATGAGGCAATTGGGGGAATGGGAGGGATCTTGGCATCTTCTGGTTAGCATCTCGCGCACGGCTGATTTTCCGGAGCCGGGAGTGCCGAAGACTACGATGGAGTACATGCGCCCCATAAGCTCGAAATCCGCCGGTGGCACGAAGCAATCCTCCAGCCAAGGCTCATCCTCGGCCCGTAGGCTGCCGAAGGCGGTCAAGCCCACCGGCGGTTTTGGCTGAAACTTCAGCCGCACATCTTCGTCCATCAAATATCCTTCTTTGTCAATGGCTGAAACTTCAGCCGCTGAAACTTCAGCCGCTGAAGCTTCAGCCATCAACCTGATGTCTAGGGTAGATGTTCTGGCTTCAAGGGTGGCTCTTCCACCCGGGCCAGCATCTCGTTACCCAGCCTAATCAGCCGTCGAGGCGAAAGCTGGGCCGCTTCTATCAGCCGCTCATCTGGATCGGGGCCTTTCATTGCCGGGTCGCTGTAAATGCTGGATAGACTGGGGATGCCGATGGTCGTAAGCCGTGCCTCCAACATCTCTTTGAGGCCGTCCTTCGTCCAGAGGAGTTCTACAGTTTCCACCGGTATGTGTGTCCCCAGTTTTTTCATAAGCCGCTTGGGCCAGAAAACCTTCAGGTAGGTCTTGCTCCTCGCCAGATGGGGCGCCCTTCCCAATATAGAGCGGAGCGCGGCGGAAATGTCCTCGATGCTCTCATCGTCCGGCGCGATTCCGAAGTCCATCAACAGATAAGTTCGTCGGCATTCAACCGGGCGGGCCCGGCTCAGCAGATCCAATAGCGTCATCTCGTCGGGTGGAGCGCATATTGAAGTGTCGCTGATCATGGTTTCCAGTTCCTTTATGACGGCTACACCGGCGCTCACAGACTCCAAACCGGCGCGTCTCATGTGCAGTTTGAGATTCTTGAAGGAGCCCGCGCCGAGATACCAGAGCATCAGATGTGCCATAGCCGCTTTGCTTTGCGCTTGCTGGTCAGAAAAGCGATAGGGGTTTTGGGCGATGGATTGGAGCAAGCTCTCCGTCAGTGTTCGGGCGAGGGGATCGAATGGGGAACGCGCCTCGGTTTTAACCGCCCCGTCGAATCCCATAACGTGATAGACGGGGAACACTTCCGCTATATTCGGATTGGCAGGTGGGTATCCGCAGTCGTGGGCGAGCAAGAAGGCGGTGGCCGTCTTCCCTGATCCTGCCGCGCCGAAAGCCAGGAGGGGATGAGGGCCTTTTACCCATTCCCAGAATGACGCGGGGCGGATGCCATAGCTTTTCAGAAGCGGGTCCCGCTCGGCCCACTCGGGTCCAAAGGGGTTTTCCGAAAGCTCCAACGCCTGGGCGCCGCGCGTGGTCGCCGGAGAGCTCAGAGCGCGCTCTTCTGACCAAAGCGAGATTTGTTCCGTGGTGCGTAGTATTTTATCCAGGATTCGCTTGGCGCATGCTTGTGCGGCTTTGTTGTCGGAGCTCTTGCTCAGATCCTTGAGGATAGGAGCCAAGGCGCTGTTCCGTAACAACGTGATGCCGTGTGTGTCCTGTGTCAGGACTTTCTCGACAGACTCGATTGTATCGGTGGTAATGAATTCCGCTAACGTTTGGGCGACTTCCCCCGATCTTGATTGGAGGTGTTTATAAGCCCACAGGATGATGGATGCTATTTTATCCTTATCGGTCAGGTCGCGGAGTGAGAGCCAACTTTGTAGCTCCCGGGGCGCTGCCTCTCGCCACATTGATTCCAATTCATTCTGGATCGTTTCGTCTTGCCAGGGAGTTTGTACCCTTTTCTTGAGTTCTCGATAGCGGCCTAGTGCGCTGTCGAATCGCTTCTCTGCCAGGAGGTTTTGGAGCTTTCCGATCTCCGTTAATGCCCCTTCCCTTTTCTGAAGCTTTTCCTTGGCCTTTTCCTCAATCATCATATTCCATTGCTGGATGCCAAAGCCCAATAATGCCGTGAGGAGCGAGATGACGACGGCTGCCGTGCCGTTCTCTGATTTGATCATCCTGAAAAACCAGGTCTGGAGAGATGGCTCGACGGTGAGGGTAATCGGCTCGCCGGTGTATTTGTGCTGCTCGCCGATGATCTGGAAGGTGAGGGAAATGGTGCGACTGCGGGACCTGGGAGCCGGTCTGAGTTGAAAATGGGCGGAAGTGAGCGTATCGGTCAGTAAGCGCCAGCGGGCGGGCTGGGGCAGGGGATACCCCTCTTCATTCTCCAGGGCCAATCCTCCTGAAGAATCTACCGCGATCATGAAACGCTCGTCGCTGGGGATGGTTTGAGGGCTTACTTGAAACGAGACGGTTTGATGGGCAATCAATGCCGGGTCTGTGGAGATCACTTCCGGATAGGAGACGTCTACTGTTCTTGTCAGTTTCTGTGCATTTGTGAGGGTCAAGCTTTGGGCCGCTGCGGGGAACTGGGCCGGGCGGATCACAGATTCACTGGCCCGCACTCCGAAAACAATTAGGAGGAAGATCGTGGGCAGAGCGAGCCAGAGCGAAAGCAGAGGCAATGCGCTGAGGAACATCGACAATGAGCGATTTTTAGGGGCGATCCTTCTGTGGTCACCCTCTTTGCTCTTGCCATTTTTGTCCATTGGTATGCTCCAGTAAGAGTAGCCTTCGCGAAATAACGGGAGCTCGTTTCGGTGAATGCTCTTGAATTGCACACTAATCTTACTATAACTTTTCCCAAAAGACAAAACCCCTTGCCTGGTGAAGTTGTTGTGAGGTTGCGGTCAGGTTGGTGCAATCTTCTCGGTAAGTAAAAGCCAGCCAAGTTGGAACAAGAGGTAGCTATTCTATGCTATACTATGAGCGATCTACGGAAGTTATACAGAACCAGCGAAAGGGGGGAAAAATGACAGGCATAATCTTTGTGATTTTAGTCGTAGTTGC
>CAZDYW010000277.1:2657-4188 GCA_964509655.1 uncultured Anaerolineales bacterium | reverse complement strand
GCGCGGAGGGAGGTTTATAGCCCCGACGAGCTGGCTATCGTGGACGCGGGCAAGGAGCCTGAGCTGCGACTCACTTACCGCGAGATGAACGAGCGGGCCAATCGCTTCGCCAATTGGCTGCGGGGCGAGGCTGGGGTCGAAAAAGGGGACCGAGTGGCGATCCTGGCCCGCGACGGCGTGGAGCACCTGGACTGTTTCTTCGCCTGCTCCAAGATCGGCGCCATTCACACTGCCCTCAACTGGCGGCTCCACTGGCGCGAGCTGGAGCAGATCATCGAAAACACGACGCCGTCCGTCCTCATCTACTCTGACGACTTCCGCGAGCAAGTGACCCAATTGGAGGATGCCATTCGCAATTCAGAATTCGCAATTCGCCATTATCTCCACATCGAAGGCGAAGGTATCCAGAGCAGCCTACATTACCAATCTACCATTTCCCAGTCTACCAATCTACCGATCACGTGCGAATCGCTCGGCAAGGAGGACACCGCCGCGCTGATCTTCACCGGCGGCACCACCGGTTTCCCCAAGGCGGCCGAGGTCTCCCATCGCATGATTGCCTGGAACACGCTCAACACCGTGATCCACGACATCACCCACAACGATGTCTATCTCAACGTCTTTCCGATGTTCCACACCGGCGGGCTCTTCGTCTACACCTTGCCCCAGGTTGTCTTCGGCGGGACCACCATCCTGGTGCGGCAGTTCGATCCGAACCTGGTGCTGGCGCTGATGGAGCGGGAGCGGGTGACGGTCTTCGCGGGGGTGCCGACGATGTACCAGATGCTGACCCAGGCCGATAACTGGGATGAGGTTGATCTGTCGTCCCTGCGCTTCTGCACCAGCGGCGGCGCGCCGCTTCCTGTCCCCCTGGTGAAGAAGTACACGGAGGAGAAGAGCATACGCTTCAAGCAAGGCTTCGGCATGACCGAGTTCGGGCCGGGGATCTTCGCCTTGGCCCCAGAGGATGCCATCCGCAAGGCCGGTTCCATCGGCCGCCCCAATTTCTACGTCGACGCCCGCGTCGTGGATGGTGAGAACAATTCACTTGATTCCGGTGAGGTCGGCGAGTTGGTGCTGAAGGGGCCCTCGATCTGCTCCGGCTACTTCGGCGACCCGGAAGCCACGGCCACGATGCTGGACGAGGAGGGCTGGTTCCACACCGGCGATCTGGCGCAGTACGACGACGAATGGTATTTCTTCATCGTGGGCCGCAAGAAGGATATGTTCATCTCCGGCGGCGAGAACGTCTATCCCCCGGAGATTGAGGCGGCGCTGTACGATCATCCCACGGTGCATATGTGCGCCGTCATCGGCGTGCCCGACCCCAAGTGGGGCGAGGTGGGGGTGGCCTGCGTTGTCCTGGAGCCGGGGGCCGAGGCGACCGAGGAGGAGTTGCTGGATTTCCTGAAAGAGCGTCTGGCGGGCTACAAAGTGCCCAAGCGGGTGGAGTTTATGGACGAGCTGCCCATCTCTGGGGCGGGGAAGATTTTGAAGCGGGAGTTGAGGGAGAGCGTGAAACGTAAAACGT
>CAZDYW010000277.1:0-2557 GCA_964509655.1 uncultured Anaerolineales bacterium | reverse complement strand
CGTGAAACGTAAAACGTAAAGAATAGGGAGGGATTTATGAGCAGTATACCGACGTTGGAAGGGGTTAGTTCGCAGGTTGTGCAGACGGATCGGCTGAAGATGCACGTTCTCACCGCCGGGCCGGAGGACGGCGTGCCGGTCATTTTCATCCACGGGAACGGTTCCTCGGCCACGTTCTGGGAGGGGGCGATGGTGGCCCTGCCGGAAGGCTTCCGTGGCATTGCGCCGGATATGCGGGGCTACGGCGACACCGAGCCGCTGCCTGTGGATGCCACGCTGGGCCTGGGCGATATGGTGGAGGATGTGCGCTCGCTGGTCGATACGCTAGGGTTGGGAAAGCACCACCTCGTCGGCCACAGCATGGGCGGCGGGATCGTGATGAAGGTCGCCATTGCTCACCCGGATGATCTGCTGTCCATCACGCTGGTGGATACGATGTCGCCCTACGGCTACAGCGGGAGCAAGGGCGTCGATGGCACGCCCTGCCACGAGGACGGCGCGCCGGCCGGAGCCGCCGGGGTCAACCCGGACTTCGTCAAGCTGCTGGCGGCCAAGGAGCGGGGAGCTGAGGATCCGATGGCTCCGCGCAACGTCCTGCGGCAGTTCTACGTCAAGCCGCCCTTCATCCCTGAGCGTGAGGACGCGCTGGTCGAGTCGATGCTCTCGTTGAAGATCGGCGACGACTGGTACCCGGGCGACTCCGCGCCCTCCGAACACTGGCCGGGAGCAGCGCCGGGCGAGCGCGGTGTCGTCAACGCCTTCAGCCGCAAGTATTTCGACGCCAGCGGGATCGTGGACATCGAGCCCCAGCCGCCGGTCCTCTGGATTCGGGGCGCCGACGACCTGGTGGTCTCCAACAACGCTATGTGGGACATCGCGGCCCTGGGGGCGATGGAGTTCGTGCCCGGCTGGCCCGGCCCCGAGGATTGCCCGCCCCAGCCGATGATCGATCAGATCAAGGCCGTGCTGGAGGCTTACGAGGCTATGGGCGGCTCCTACCGCGAGGAGGTCATCGACGACGCGGGGCACTCGCCCTTCATCGAGAAGCCGGAGGAGTTCAACGCCATGTTCCACGCTTTCCTGGAGGAGCATACCACGTCTTGAGGGGGCAACCAATGACCGACGCAATCTCAGCCAACGAGTTTCAGGTGGGCGATCGGGCCAGTTTCACCAAGACGGTCAGCGAGGAGGACGTGAACGCCTTCGCCGAGCTGATCGGTGACTTCAATCCCCTGCACGTGGACGAGGAGTATGCCCGTGAGAGCCGCTTCGGGGCCCGTATCGCCCACGGGGTGTTCACGACGGGGGTCGTCTCGGCCGCGCTGGGCAACGAACTGCCCGGCCCCGGCGGTATCTACCTCAGCCAGCAGATCGAATTCCGAGCCCCGGTCTACCTCGGCGACACCATCACCGCCGTGGTCGAGGTCATCTCCTGGCGGCCCGACAAGCGAATCATCACCCTCAAGACCGACGTTTATAATCAGGAGGAAAAGCAGGTCGCTACCGGAGAGGCGGTGCTCCTGGTGGAAAATCCGGGAACGGAAGAGGCGTGAGGCGTAAAGAGAGGGTATCGTGCGTGATGTGACGACAGCCGGTAGAGTGAAAAGTCCGACGCCCCTGGATCGCTTAGAGATCACCGTGCTGATGGACAACTACAGTGACATCCTGTTGCCCAGCACGCCGGTGATGAAGCGTCATCCCTTGGCGGACGAGCAGGGTCAGGCTCTGGAGCAACCGTTGGCGGGACACGGGTTTTCGCTGCTCATTGAGACCTACCGGGATGACGAGAAGCATGTCACCCTGCTCGACTTCGGCTTTCCCATTCCTGGGGTCGAGCATAACTGGCGCGTCCTGGGAAGCGAGCGGGGAAGCGTCGAGACCGCCTTTCTCAGCCACGGCCACGCCGACCACTTCGCGGCGCTGGGCAGCTTCCTGGAAGCGCGGGATGAACCGCTGCCGTTGGTGACCCATCCCGACGCATTCCGGAAGCGGGCCTTGATCTTCCCCGACGGTCGCCGCGTCGATATTGAGCAATTATCGCCGCCGGAGAGGCTGGAGGCGCTGGGGGCGGAGCTGACGCTCACCGCGGAGCCACGTCAACTGGCTCCTGGGCTCTTCAGCACGGGCGAGATCGCCAGAGTGACCCCCTTCGAGGAGGGGCGGTTTCCCGCCGCTCACATAAAAGAGGACGGCGAGTGGCAGCCGGATCAGTTCCGCGACGATCAGGGGCTCGTGGCCCGACTGGGGGACAAGGGCTTGGTCGTGATCGCCGGCTGCGCTCACGCGGGTATCATCAACACAACAAAACACGCTCAGGCCATCACCGGTGAGGAGCGCGTCCACGCCATCATCGGAGGCTTTCACCTCACCGGCGCCTCGCAAGAGGTGATCGAATCCACGCTCGGCGAGATGGAAAAGCTGTCCCCATCCCTGATCGTACCCATGCACTGCACCGGCTTCGAGGCCAAGTGCGCCTTCGCGCGAGAGATGCCGGACTGCTTCGCGCTCAGCTCCGTCGGCACGCGCATTGTGCTATCCGCTTCGTAGGGGCGGGGCC
>CAZDYW010000276.1:0-4221 GCA_964509655.1 uncultured Anaerolineales bacterium | reverse complement strand
CCTGTTCCGGCGCGACTTCACTCGATATTTCCACCTTCTGAAGCGCCTCGCGGCGCAGCAAGCTGCCTGTTGGGTGAATGGAATGTACTTCCCGCCAGCGCTTGAATTGTCCCACGTCCAGATGACCGATGTAGGAGACGCATTCGTTTGCACCCTCCCGTTCTCCCGCGCTCACGACGAAGCATGGCCATCGCTCCCACATCATCCTGGGGGCCACGGCGGCGATGTCGTCTCGCAGCGTCAAGGTGTGCATCATCTCGGAAAGTGCCCCTGGCGTCAATCTCGCCCGTGAATCGAGCAGCAAAACAGCTTCGGTCTCAACCTGAGGCAGCCGCTCGCTTAGGGCACTAGCCCAATCGTCGCGCTGGATCAGATGGACATTTTCTGCTTCAATTGGCAAGGGTTGCGCAGCGATGACCGTGATCTCCGCCAGCCCCAGCTCTTGCTGCTTCCGCAGTGAATCCAAGCAGGCGGCCAGATCGGCTTGGGGGTGGTGATGGATAACGAAGGCGGCTGAACTTCTCGTGGCATCAATCGCGGCGTGGGTGGGGATTGACGTCGTGGCGGGCGATCCGGCTTGCAACAGCCCCGCGCGTTGGAGGACGGCCAGGGCGCAGGAGGTCAAGTAGGTCGAAATGTGAAGGTTTTGGGCCAGATCGGCCGTCGCTTGCCCCTTGGTTGCCGACCAAATCGCGAATATCAGCGCGTCCAGAGCGATTCCCTTCTGAGCGCCTGGCGGATGGATGATGGCCCAATCATCGACCTGCCGAGCGATAACCAACCCATCCTTGCGTCGGTAGATAGGCGATGTCATCAATTGATCAGGCACCGGGGTTGCCCGTGAACCACCGCCAGCGGAGATATTGGCCCGTTTCCTGCATCAGGCCCAACGCGCCTTTCTCCCGCAAGGCTCTGCGCACTTTTTGCCCGATGGAGGGCGAGGCAGCGGCAACCGCTGTGGAGTTCACGGCCAAATCCTCTGGGGCCGGAGGGGAGTTAGGCTTGAAGACTTCCACGTCCATATAATGGCCCCGGATGGCGGGCGCAAAGATGACCGGGTAGCGACCATACATCGCCGGGCGGGGTAAGTCCTCAGCGAGCGCGAACATCGCGTCATCGGAGAAATCGGGCGTGCGCAGGCCGCGCGTCTGCCAGCGGGCCAGCGCCAGTTCGGGCCAGGAGCGACGCCATTTTCGCTTGCTCTCGCGGTAAGTTTCCAGCACCTCATCCAGGCCCTTATCCTTGGCCCGCGCGACGGTGAGACGATCCTGTTCCTGATAAATGCGTGTCAGCTCCCTGGCACGCCTGAAATCGAGATTCTTCCAGATAAAGCGCAGGCGATTGCGCACAATCAAATCCAGTTTGAACGTGGAGGCCATAGTGTTCACCGTGGCGTTGAATTTATGATATACGATAGCCTGCGGCGCAGCGACCAAATCATAACCGCAGAGCCGCGCCCGCAGCGACCAATCCACGTCGTCGTAGTAGACGAAATACGCCTCATCCAGATAGCCGATCTGCTCCACCACAGAGCGGCGCAACATCGCCGCCCCGAAGCAGGCGGCGAAAACCTGATCGGTGTCGTCAAACTGGCCCGCGTCCAGGTAACCGATGAAGTTGTCGTGAGAATGGCCGTTGGGGTGTATGGAGTTCCCCATCGAGTTGATAAAAGAACGCATATAAAAGAGCTTCATTTTGGGGGCTACGATGGCGACATTCTGCGACTGGAGCATTTTGCGGACGCACTCCGCGATACAATCCGGCTCCATCTCGGTGTCCTCATTCACCAGGAAGAAAAAATCCCCCTTGGCCCGTTTCATCGCGTAATTGTTCGCCCCGCCAAATCCCAGGGGCTCCGGGGTCGGAAGCACGTTCACCGAGGGGAAATTTTGCTCCGTGAAAGTGGCCGAATCGTCCGTGGTCTGGTTGTCGACCAGAATGATCTCCAGGTTGGGGTAAGTTTGCGCCAGAACTGAGGGCAAGCAGCTCTCCAGGTGAACGCGAGCCTGGCGGCTGGCGAGAATAATGATGGAGACAAGGGGTAGATCGGGCAACTCAGAAATTTCAACGGGCCGGGGGCGTGGAAGCGGGTCCAGCGGCTGGGACGGATTGAGTAGGCCAGCGCGGGCCAGCACCTTGAGGGTCGACTCGATGAAGGCGGGCGAGAGGTCGGTGTCTTCGGTGAGCGCATCGATCACCTGCGCGGTGGGCCGCCCGTCACAGGCCGACCAGACGCGGTATGCCGCATCGTCGAGAGCCACACCCCAGCCGTCGGTGTCGCTTAAAATCCAGAAGGTGCCGTCGTGCCGGGGCTGATAGGCCGTGTTCTGGGTATAAAGGCGATCCAGCGGGTCCATTATTTCAACGACCCTCCTTTTATGATGTGGTTGATCCCGTTCATCAAGCGCATCACCCTCCCCTGCTCAATTTTAGCGAGCGTTTCTCGCAAGCGCTCGACCTCATCATCCTTGGCCCGCACTTGATCCTCCAGGATGGCAATGCGCGTCTCATTCGTCAGTCCTTTCCGCTCCAGATTGGCGATACGGGCCTCGCGCTCCCGCAGCGCGCCCTCCAGGCGGCTGGTGCGCTCATCCCGTCTATCCACCTCCCGCCTCAAGGCGTTGATCTGACTGATCAGTTTCAGCGTGGGCAACGACTGCAAATCGCTACGGACCAAGGCCCTGTCCGGGGCACACCGAGGGTCGCGACAAAATTCTACCAGCGGACTCATCACAACATCCCATCTCAACTGCGGAGTGACCGTGGCGAAACGCTCGCGGAAATCATCCCGTGAGGCCGCTGCGCTCTCCAGGATGGCCGCGGTCACATCCTCCACGCTTTCGTAATCGACCACCCATCCCAAGCGTTTTTGTTTGACCATGGCGCTCAAGACGTCGCCCTGAGTGACGATGATGGGCAGACTGGTCCAGACGTAATCCAGCAGGCGCGTGCGGAACGAGAAATGAGTCTCCACGTGGGCGAAGTGCAGGCTGATTCCCACGTCGGCCTCGAGCAGGTAATTCTGCCGCTCCTCGTAAGGCGTCCAGTCGTTGAAGAAGACGCATCGCTCGTGGAGGCCCAGCTCTTGGCTCAATGCGACCGCTTTTTCCGCCATCTCGCCGCTATGCACGTCCGGGTTGGGATGGCGTATGCCCAAGAAGAACAACTTGACGTCGTCGCGCTGCTGCGAGACGCGCTCCATAGCTCGGATCAGCGTCAGTGGATCAAACCAATTATAGACCCCGCCGCCCCAGACGATGAGGTGATCTTGCGGCTGAATGCCCGGCCAGACGCCTTTGAGCACAGGACAAGTATGTTCCGGTGGATCTTCCGGCAAGCCAAAAGCGACCACGTCGATCAAGCGTTGCAGCGTGGGATCGTCGTCATAAGTGAGCGGGTTGATTCTCCCCAGCGCGTTGAGCCATCCGAGCCAATAATCGCGCTGTTTCTCGCTGGAGCAGATGAAGAAATCCCCCCAGGTCAATAAGTCGGTGAGCGCGTCCAGCGTCTCCGCGTGACGGCGGCGGCGTTCGGCACCTGGCAGATCGATCAGCATGGGCAAGCTTTCCAGCAGGAAAGGATCGTAAACATCGATCACCAGGGGCGCCGATATATCCCTCAGAAAGGGGAAGCGCCAAAGCGTGGCCCCGGACAGAACGACCACGTCGCTCTGGGAGGCCAACGCTTCCAGCTTGGCTTTATCATATTGCACCACCTCAAACGCCTGCGGTGAAAGCGAGCTGGGGTGGGGCGTCGCCAACGACACGTCCGCCTCACGGCCCAGGATACGCGCAAACTCCCAGCAGCGAATCGCCGGCCCGGCCATATTTTCGTCCACCACGTCGTGGGTGATGATGAGCACTTTAGTACGGCTCATGTCGCCTCCTGATTGCCCATATCCCGCTCGCCGATTTGCCACTTCCATTCCCCGCCCAAACTGACCAGCCCGTACCGTTCCCCCTCACTTACCTGGCGCACCTTGAAAGTGTGCAGACGGTCGTGGTAATCATACATCACCGTATCCGCCTCATTGTGCGCTGAGACCGAGACTAAATACCCACCCTCCATCAGCGGGAGGTGATCCACGTGATACAAGACCTCACCCTCACCCTCCACGAAAGGGAGATCCAAACCGGCGAGCTGAGTGTTGGGGCCGCAGATGTGGAGCCCATCGTTACGATGGACTGCCAGCCCGAAGACGGGCTTCTCGATCCGCTGTGG
>CAZDYW010000275.1:0-4253 GCA_964509655.1 uncultured Anaerolineales bacterium | reverse complement strand
ATTCAAACGGAGCTTGATATGTATACAGAACGTTTCAGTCGTCTAGTCGAACAAATTCGTGCCGCTGGCCTCGATACAGTGGCGCTGATGCCGGGGCCTAATCTCTTCTATCTCACCGGTCTTTCCTTCCATCTCAGCGAGCGCCCTGTCTTGACCTTTTTCCGCGCTGATGGCAGGGCGGCCATCGCTTTGCCCCACCTGGAGGCGGTCAAGGTTGAGCTGACCGACGTCGAGCTGGAGGCATTCTCCTACACCGATGAGGAGGGGCCGGAGATAGCTTTCCGGCGCGCCGCCGATGCGCTGGAACTGGGAAGCAGCGTCATCGGCGTTGAAGCGCTGCACATGCGCGTGTTGGAATCACAACTGCTGGAGCGTCACGCGCTGGGCTGTCGCCTCGTCCCGGCCGAAGATGTCTTGGCCAAACTTCGGGTGCGCAAAGACGCAGGCGAAGTCGAGCGGATGCGGCGTGCCATCGCTGTCACCGAGACGGCGCTGGAGGCGATGATGGATCGTGCAGAGGCTGGGATGACGGAGCGGGAGCTGGCCGCCGTTTTGCAGATTGAGATACTGCGGGCTGGTGGGGATGGGATGGCCTTCTCGCCCATCGTCGCCGCAGGCCCCAACGCTGCCTTGCCGCACGCCACGCCCACTGACCGTCCCATCGGGCGGGGCGAGCCCATCATCGTGGACTGCGGCGCCTTGGTGGATAGCTACATGGCCGACATCACCCGCACCTTCGTCATCGGCGAGCTGGAGCCGGAACTGGCCCGCGTCTACGAGATAGTGCGGGCTGCCAACCGCGCCGGGCGGGAGGCCGTGCGTCCCGGGATCGCGGCCGAGGCGGTCGACCGGGCCGCGCGGGCCGTGATCGAGGAGGCGGGCTACGGCGAATACTTCAGTCACCGCACCGGTCACGGGCTGGGGCTGGAGGTCCACGAGCCGCCCTTTATCGTGGCGGGAAACGAGCGCCTTCTGGAGCCGGGGATGACTTTCACCGTCGAGCCGGGTGTCTACCTGCCGGGCCGGGGCGGGGTGCGCATCGAGGATGATGTGCTGGTGACCGCCGCCGGAGGCGAGAGCTTGACTACGTTTCCGCGCGATTGATCTCCCAGAGGTATCCTCTCAGTATCTAGGGGCCGCTGGGCCCCACGCTGTAAGCAAAGCGACACAGGCCGGCGGCGTGGGATCTGCCTCTGCTGTGAATTCCCCCAGAGGTTATTGGGAAGGTGCTCTCAGGGGGTCCGAAATGACCATCCTGAAAACTTCCCTTGTTTTAGCTGTTGGGATGGTTTGATTCTTGACTTCCGCCGCCAAACGTTTATAATGCATCTACTATGTCATCTCTATTCGAGATAAAGTTGACATTTTCTCTCCCCAAGCTGCGCCAAGAAGTTGCTATTGAGGCCCTGGCCCGCTTGCAGCCTCTTCTTTTGCTTCAGGTACTGTTGGCCCATAGTGGGCTATCGCAGGCGTTGAATGGGGCCTTTGCGCATCCGCAGACCGTGGCCCGTTCCCTCTTCTGGGATGGGCAGCGCAAGTTGCGCAAACTGCTGTCTTCCGCACCGCGCCTGAATCTCTCCTTGGATAGAGTGCTGGATATAAGCCAATTGTTAGGCGAGGGAGAAAATCAAGGCGCGCCAGAGGAGGACATCCTCCAGGCCCTGCTGGAGATGTGCGTGGGCCTGATGCTGCAATGTATGAATAGAGAAGACACCGATTGGTCTAATCCCACTTATGTTTGCAAATCCTGTATAACCTCTCCCTTAATCCCACTCTTCCCCTCACTGTCCTGCTTCAGCCTTCCTAGAGCACGCTCCTGTCTCGGCGCTTCTTTGATTTGACTTCGCAGAGCGCTACCCTACAGCGGAATCCCCAAACCAGTTGCCGGCTTCAAGCATCAGCATTTCAGGCTGGTCGCTGATTTGGGTCATTGCCTCGAACCGGTGAGTCGCGCTGTGACAGGACAAATCACATTTCTTACGTTTCCCATTTCAAGTTTTAAGTTCCACTTTTTACCCCTAGGAGGGCACCATGAAGATTAGACTGATCGAGCCTAAGGCTCTTGGACTGAACGTTTTTGATCAGGCCCTACTGCCGCGTTTGGGCCTGCCGCTGCTTGGCCGCTTGTTGAGCGATCAAGGTCACGACGTGCGCATCTATGTCGAGACCTTGGCCCCGGTCGACTGGGCCGACATCGCAGAAACCGATCTGGTGGGCTTTTCCACCACCACGGCCACGACTCCTGCTACCTATGAGATGGCCAAGCGGGTGCGTAAACTCGGCATCCCAACCGTCATCGGGGGGCCGCACATCACTTTCCTGCCCGAAGAAGGACTGGAGCATTGCGACTTCGTGGTGCGGCGTGAAGGGCACGTGACGATACTGGAGTTGGTCGATGCGTTGGAGGAAGGCGCTGACTTGGATGATATTGCGGGCCTTTCTTACCGCGATGAATCACAGCGCATAATTCATAACCCCGATCGTCCTCCCAGCCCGCCGGAGGAGTTCGCGGCCTTGCCCGCACCGGCGCTGGATCTGATCGTGGGACACGAGCGTATGACCAATATCCCGATTATGACACAGTGGGGCTGTCCCTTTAACTGTGACTTCTGTTCCGTCATCCACATGTTCGGGCGGCGAGTGCGCTCGCGCACCATCGAGAGCGTGATAGAGGAGCTGGAAAGCTATCGAGACCAGGGTGCAGTCTTCTTCTACGATGATAACTTTGTGGTAGATAAACGGCGTACCAAGAGATTGCTCCGTGAGATGATCGAGCGCGATCTGAAGCCGGCTTGGTCGGCGCAAGTGCGGGCTGAGGTAATCTACAAAGAAAAACACAGCCGGGAACTGGATCACGAGTTACTCAACTTGATGCGCGATTCGGGGTGCAAGATGGTCTATTGTGGCTTCGAGTCGGTCAATCAAGCCACGCTGGAGATGTACAACAAACGCCAGGATGTACAGGATGTCCGCGATAGCGTCCGCGCTTTCCATGACTATGGTATCCACGTGCATGGTATGTTCGTGCTTGGCGCCGACACCGATGATGCCAGTGTGTTCCAGCGAACTGTGGACTTTGCGCTGGATAATGAGATCGACACAGTGCAATTTTTGATGTTGACGCCCTTGCCAGGGACGCCTTTCTACGAGCGCATGGTGGCCGAGGATCGCTTGCTGACGGATGAGTGGGGACTCTACGATGGGCATCACTGTGTATTCGAGCCCAAGTTGATGAGCCCGTATGACTTGCAGGTGGGCTCCTATCGCTCGATGGCGAGTTTTTACTCCGTGAGGCATGCTCTGCGCATGCTGCTTTCTAGCGTTACTCGCAACTTGCCCTTTTTGATGGGGCTATTCTGGCGGGAGCGAGGTCTGCGTTTGCAACTACCGCGAGTGGCTTTCCTGTCGCTGCTACCGGCCCGTTGGCCAGATCTATTAGGCATCCTGCGGGAAACGCTATCGCGCGATTCGTGGACCCGGCTGCGGGACGTGCTGGAGATTCCCATGTTGCGGTTGTATGGACATAGGCACGTTCAGCAATGGGCAAAGCAATCTCGCTCTAGGGCCTACGTGGAGCGCTTGCGTCAATTAGTAAAACCACGTCGCCCTCAGGCGGCTGGGGCTTCGTAGCACTCGACGAGTTCACCGACGGCGGATAGGAGGCACGGTCATACTGTTGGATACCAGGGTAATCGCATTTATCGCTTTGACAAAATCGCATGTCAATCGCACAATTGAAGCGTTTTTGGTCGATAAGTCGCTCACAGTACGAGGGCCGGGATTGTTCACTGCGATTACCCTGTATCGGCTAACTTGGCTGACCTTCTCGAAAGCTGCACTGTGGTCATGATGGACGAAATACGGGTTGCAGTCAAAACTATTTGTCTCAGCAAAGACGCTCTTGCAGATTTGGGGAAGGTTATATCCAATTGCGTAGATCGAAAGCTTGTTGAACGAAACAGGGGTAGATTCGTAGAGGTGAATGTAGGGGGGAGCTCAGAGCAGTTCAGGCCTCCAATTGACCTGAGTGGTCGAGAGTGATAAAATTCTCCAATACCCCCGCCGCGACTCGAACGCGGGCCACCGGCTCCGGAGGCCGGTGCTCTATCCATCTGAGCTACGGGGGCATGCAGTGTCTTTATACCACATAAGGTGGTATTTTGCAAATCCGTGTGGACGCCGAAACTGCCGCTCCGGTAGATTTTTACACCTGAGGGCGAATGCAGTTTCAGGCGGCTGTCACGTAATCGGGG
>CAZDYW010000274.1:0-4288 GCA_964509655.1 uncultured Anaerolineales bacterium | reverse complement strand
CCCCAACCCTCTCCCCCATGGGGAGAGGGGGGAAAAGGAGTCTGTGTGAAATCTGAGCGAAAATCACGCTTATCCAAATATCGCCGCATCATCCTCAACCTTGCCGCGCGAGTGCTTCTGGTTCGCGCAGGCTGGTTGGCGCTCGCTGTCCTGACCCTGATCGTCTTCATCGTCTCCATCGGTGTCCACTTCCGCCATCAGGTCCACACCTTCCCGGTGGCCGGCGTTGAGGCCCTGCAGCGCTTTGGACTGAGTGTCAAGCTCTACATCGGATACACAATCGCGCTCGACGTCCTCACCATGCTGGTCTTCTCCTTCACCGCCGTGGCGATCTTCAGGCGCAAGTCGGATGACCGGATGGCGCTACTCGTTTCCACGACCCTGCTGACCTTCGGGGCGGCCATCGCCCCCAGTTTGAACACGTTGCAGATCACCCATCCCGGATGGCGCTTGCCCGTGTTGCTCGTCCGGAATACGGGCTTTTGGTCGCTCCTTTTAGTTTTCTTTCTCTTCCCGGATGGGAAGTTTGTGCCCCGTTGGACGCGCACGCTCTCTTTCATCTGGATAGGATGGCTGCTGGCCTGGTCGCTCTTTCCTCCCATCACCTTCGATCCCAACACCTTGCCCCTGCCGCTGCGCTTCTTGGCTTTCCTGGGCTCCTCATATGTGAGCGTGGCCAAGGAAGTCTATCATCGTATGCGGGACATCAGTTTCTGGATCATCATGGGAGCCTGGTTCGACGCTGGAGTCTTCGCCCAGGTCTATCGCTACCTGCGCGTCTCCGGCCCGGTCGAGCGCCAACAGACCAAGTGGGTGATGTTCGGCTTGATCGCGGCCGTGGTGGGATTTTTGGGGCTCCAAATCCCGCCTAGCTTATTCCCTGAGCTCCAGCGACATGGCTCACATTGGCTGCTGTATCACCTGATCGCCGATCCCGTCGCTGCGTTTTTGTTGCTCCTGATGCCCCTTTCCATCGGCGCATCCCTGCTGCGCTATCGTCTGTGGGATATCGACCCCATCATCGAGCGCACGATGGTCTATAGCACACTGACGGGCTCGCTGGCGGTGCTCTATTTCGGGGGCGTCTTCGTGTTCCAGCGCATCTTCCGCGCCATCACGGGTCAGCAATCCGATGTGGCGATCATCCTCTCCACGCTGGCTATCGCGGCGCTTTTCCGTCCCCTGCGTCGCCGCCTGCAAGAATTCATAGACCGGCGCTTCTATCGGGAGCGAGTGGATTTCCGCCAAGCCTTCACCAACTTCTCGCGTGAGATACGCACCATCATCGAACTGCCGAAGCTGTTGCGCGTGCTCGTCGAGCGCACGACCGATCTGCTGCACATCACCCACGGCGCGGTCTATCTGCGCGATTCGCGGGGAGGCTTCCAGAGGACCGAGTCGCTCGATCATTCCCCATATGCCCCGCAGATTGAAGACGCTCGCCAGCCCTCGCGCTTGCCCCTGGGCGCCGTGGATGTCGGCCGATTATCGGACGGGCGCACGGTTATGTTGGGGAAGGGGGACACTTTCTCCCTGCTCGTGCCGTTGCTCGCGCCGCGAGGGGAGAGCACCAGTTTAACCGGCATCCTGGCCCTCGGCCCGCGCCTCTCCGGGCTGGGATATTCTCGCGAGGATCGGACCTTGCTGACCGGCCTGGCCGATCAGGCCGGCACCGCGATTCACGTGGCCCGTGTGATCAAGGAGCAGCAGGACGAAGCGCGGCGCCGACGCGAGGCCGAGCGACAGCTGGAGGATTACCGCAACTCGCCCGCCGGACGGGCTGAGGCTTTCTCCAAGAGCTTGCTCTCCGATCCAGAAGCCGCATTGATCGAGCTCCATGGCTTGGCCCAGGCCGCAGGCCATGATCCAGACGCGGCCAGCCTGCTCGATAACCTGTCGGCTGTTCTGGAAAATGTCGGCGCGAAGCCAATAGCCAAGCTGACCGAGGGCTTCGGATACCTCGTCACCGGACAATTTGAGCCGGAGGTGTTGCCGGTTGGTTTGCGCATCATCATTTCCCAGTTGGAGGCCCAACTGGAAGAACGTGCAGGCCATAACTGGCAGCATGCTCCCGATGCGCTGGGAATCTATCAACTCTGCCAGTCCGCCCTAAACGCCGGCTCCATCAATCAAATCATGCGCCTCTTGGAGCCTCTGGAGCGGATAGGGGAATTGGAAGAGCGCGGGCCTTTCCGCGAGTTGGCGCAATCACTATCCGGGCTCCACTCGGTGGCGGAGGCGCTGCACGCCCACGAGCGCGTCGATACCTCCCAGGACAAGCTCTCCTACCTGGCCAGCGCGGTCGAGCGGCTGCGGCGGGTGGATTATCAAGCACGCACCGATCTGGGCAGCGCTGACCGTCCCGTCATGCGGCGCATCGCCGAGAGCTGGCTGACAGTTGTGACCGGCGCGATAAGTGAGCTGCAAGCCCGCGCTCACATCGTCTGCCAGTTGCTCACGCGCCACACCTGGCAGGATGACGTGGTCTCCCTGGCCCTCAAACTGCGCAACGAGGGACGCGGCGCGGCGGTCAATCTCTATATCAACCTCGCGCCGGCCCCGGAATACACCGCGATGGAGGACGCGGCCCAGGTCGCCCGCCTCGCGCCGGGGGAGGAGACGCGGGTGGAACTGCGCGTTCGCCCACGCCTCTCCGAGGGAGCCGACCAATTCCGGGCCCGTTTCATCATCCGCTACACCGACCCACGCGGCCCCGATCAGGTGGAGCACTTCGCCGATGTCGTGCGCCTGCTCTCCATCGAGGGGGAATTCCAGTTCATTCCCAACCCTTACGTGGTGGGGACGCCGCTGGAGGCCGGTTCACCGCTCTTCTTCGGGCGTGAGGATGTGATCGCCTTCGTCCAGCAGAACCTGACCGCACGCCATCAAAACAACTTGGTGCTGATCGGCCAGCGGCGCACGGGGAAGACATCCTTGCTCAAGCAGCTCACGGTGCGCCTCGGCGACGATTACCTGCCCGTTTACCTCGACGGTCAGGCGCTGGGGCTCGATCCGGGCTTGCCAAATTTCTTCCTCGCCCTGGCGACCGAGATCACCTTCGCCCTGGAGGATCGCGGCTTCGAGCTGGAGCTGCCGATGTATGATGATTTCGTTGAAAGTCCGGCGGGCTCCTTCGAGCACAAATTCCTGGCCCGCGTGCGTGAACGGCTGGGGGATAGACATCTGCTCATCATGTTCGACGAGTTCGAGGAGCTTGAGGCGGCTGTGGATCGTGGCAATTTGGAGCCCTCGATCTTCGGCTTCCTGCGCCATCTGATCCAACACGTCGAGGGGCTGAGCGTGATTTTCTGTGGCACTCATCGCCTGGAGGAGTTGGCCTCCGATTATTGGAGCGTGCTTTTCAACATCAGCCTATACCGGCACATCGCCTTCCTGGAGAAGCCAGAGGCGATACGGCTGACGCGGGAGCCGGTGGCGGAGTATGGCATGCGGTACGACGATCTGGCGCTGGATAAGATCTGGCAAGTGACGGCCGGTCATCCTTACTTCATGCAATTGCTTTGTCACAGTCTGGTCAACCGGCACAACAGAACGGAGCGCACCTACGTCACGGTGGCGGACGTGAACGCGGCGTTGGATGAGATCCTGGCTTCGGGCGAGGCCCATTTTGTCTATCTCTGGGCGGAGGCTGCGCCGGAAGATCGGCTGGTGCTGGCGGCTCTCAGCCGCATGATCCCGCTCACCGGTCGGGCCACGCTGGTGCAGGTGCTGGATTATTTAGCCGAGCGGGGCGTGGAGCTGGAGCGGCAGGTGGTCAGCGACGCCCTCCACCGCCTGACGCTGCGTGATGTTCTCAAGGAGTCCAGCGAGGCCGATCCGACCATCGGCGCGGGCTACCGATGGCGCCTGGGGCTGCTGGGCCTCTGGGTTGAGCGGTACAAATCGATGAGTCGCGTGATCGAGGAAGTGCGCGGATAGCTTGACATCTCATCACTACTGTGGCATAATGCACGCCGTGTTTCAAAGGCGATGATGGAGACGAGTAGGTGTGAGGGCGCCGCTCTAGAGAGCCCGGGGAGGTGGAAGCCGGGCGCGGTAGCCACGCCGAAAATCCCTCCGGAGCTGCTGGCCGAACGGTTGGTAGACGAATAATACCATATACTGACTCAGTAAGCTCAGACGGACCCGTCCCCCGTTATCCGGACGCGGCGATGTTAGTCGCTGATAGAGCGGTCCCATTCGTGGGGCAAAAAGGGTGGTACCACGGGAGTATGGCTCTCGTCCCTTTGGGGATGGGGGCTTTTTCGTTTTAGGGCCTTCTCCCTCT
>CAZDYW010000273.1:0-4306 GCA_964509655.1 uncultured Anaerolineales bacterium | reverse complement strand
GTCACGCGCAGCCGCGTCACGGTCCGCCTGGACCCCTTGTGGTGTGACGTGGTCGCGCTCGACGCTTTGACCTCGGCCAGCCAGCGCCATCACCATCCCGAGGAGGACCGGTGGACGTGCGAAACCTGCCAGGGCTACCTGAGCCAGGCCATCGACCTATACCAAGGCGGGTTCCTGGTTGGCTTCAGCCTGCCCGACTCCGAACCCTTCGAGGAATGGGTGACGATCACGCGTGAGCGACTGCGGCGGCAAGCGGAGAGCACTCTGGAGACGCTGATCGAGATGCACCTCCGGCGCCGCGACTACGAGAGCGTGGAGCGCTGTGCCCGGCGCCTACTGGAACTGAATCCCTGGCACGAGCTCGTCCACCGGCAATTGATGCGCTCCCTGGCGCTGAGCGGCCGGCGAAACATAGCCCTGAAACAATACCAAATCTGCCGTCAACTCCTGGAACGGGAGTTCGGGGAGGGGCCAGCGGCGGAAACCATCGGTCTGCACGAGCAGATCCAGTCCGGAGCGTTGGGATGGGAGGCCGCCAAGGAGGATACAAGCTCGCCGCCCAACCCCTACAAGGGCCTCCAGCCCTTCCAGGAGGACGACGCCCGGGATTTCTTCGGGCGCGAGGCACTGGTGGGGAAATTATTGGAGCGTCTGGAGGCGAGGCCGGAGGGGGAGGAATGGACGGGGCGCTTCCTGGCCGTGGTGGGGCCGAGCGGCAGCGGCAAATCCAGCCTGATCCGGGCCGGGCTGATCCCAGCGCTGCGACGGGCGGCGCAGGAGGGCGGGAAGCATTGGCGCGTGGCTACCATGTTCCCCGGCACGAACCCGCAATCCGAACTGTACGCGGTGCTGGACGAAGTGCTGCCCGATGAGGTGCTAACACTTGCCGACTTTCCCCTCTCGCGTGTGGGGAAGGATTCCGATAGCAAGCGCTTGCTCTTGTTCATCGACCAGGCCGAGGAGCTCTTCACCCTCACCGAGGAGGAGGCGCGGACGCGCTTCATCGCCCACCTGCTGTCCGCTATCCAGGCTCCGGAAAGCTGCCTGCGCGTGATGGTGGCGCTGCGGGCCGACTACTACGCCCGCCCCCTGCGCTCTCCCGATTGGGGCCGCCTGTTCACCCGACGGGTCGAGTTCACGCTGCCCCTCTCGCCGGATGAGCTGCGGCGGGCCATCGAAGAGCCAGCGCGGCGGGTGGGTGTCAGCCTGGAGCCGGCTCTGGTCAGCACCCTGGTGGCCGACGCCGGGCGGGAGCTGGGCGCGCTGCCGCTGCTGCAATACACCTTGACCGAGCTGTTCGAGCGCGGAATCGTCGGCGGCTGGCATGAGAGGCGCCTCATGACCCTGGCCGACTACCAAGCCATCGGCGGCCTGACCGGCGCGCTGGTGGGTCGGGTGGACGAGCTATATGCCGGGTTGAGCGACCTGGAGCAGGCCGCGGCCCGACAAATGTTCCTCCGTCTGGTCGTGCTGGACGAGGGAGCGCAGGCTGCCCGGCGGCGCGTGTCCCGCGCCGAGCTCTTCTCCCTGGTCGAGCGGCCCTGGGGTATGGAAGCCTTCTCCTCAGATACCCAGCGGCAGGCCATGGAGACGGTGCTCGATCTGTTCGGCCAGCGCCGACTGCTTACCTTCGACCAGGATCCGGTCAGCGGCGAGCCGACCGTTGAGATCGCCCACGAGGCGCTGATCGTTGCCTGGGATCGTCTGCGCGGCTGGATCCGCGCCGCCCGTGATGAGCTGCGCCTGCGCCGCCGCCTCGGTGCCCTGGCGCGGGAATGGGAGCGCTCAGGTCGAGAACCCAGCTTCCTGGCGCGGGGACAGCAACTGGATCAGTTCGAGGATTGGGCAGCCGCCGATCTGGCCATGACCGGCGTCGAGTCCGCCTACCTGCGGGCCAGCCTGGCCGAGCGGGGGGTGCAGCAGATGAAGGAGGCGGAGCAATGGGCGCGGGAAGCGGCCCTGGAACGGCGCAGTCGGTCGCGGCTACGGGCGCTGGCGGCAGTGTTGACGCTCGCTACCGTCGTCGCCCTGGCGCTGAGCGGCTTTGCCTTAAACCAGCAGCGGGCCGCTCGGCGGGAGGCGGCCCTCGCGCAGAGCCTCAACCTCTCCACCAGTGCCCAGTTGGCCCTGACCAGGCACAACACCGACCTGGCGCTAGCGCTGGCGCTGGCGGCCAACCAGATCCCCGATCCGCCGCCGCAAGCGCGTCTCATGCTGGCGGACGCGGCCTATGCACCGGGCACGCGCCGCCTTTTCGAGGGGCACACCGGGCCGGTGGAAGGTCTGGCTATCAGCGCTGACGGGCAGACGGCCATCTCCGCCTCGGCCGACGAGACGCTGATTCTCTGGAATCTGGAGACGGGCGAAGCCATCCGCCGCTTCACCGGACACCAGGACGTCGTCCACGCTGTCGCCCTCCATCCCGATGGCGACTGGGCGCTCTCCGCCTCCGCCGATGGGACTTTGATTCTTTGGGACATTTCGGCGGGGCTCAATGCAGGCATGGAGAGCGGCGACGGAAGCGGCACCCCAGCACCGTCTGTTTACGGCGGCGCTGCACGCCATTTCACTGGACACACGGGCGAGGTGTGGTGCGTGGCCATCGCTCCCGATGGACGCACCGCCCTCTCCGGTTCGGCAGACCATACGCTGATCCTTTGGGACTTAGAGACGGGCGAAGCCATCCGCCGCTTCAGCGGGCACGAAGATGCCGTGCTGAGCGTGGCCATCAGCCCCGATGGAGAGAGGGCCCTCTCTGGCTCGGACGATCGCAGCGTCATCCTGTGGGATCTGAACAGCGGGAGGATGATTCACCGCTTTGTCGGACAGACAGATACCCTGGAGGCCACCACCTACGACCCACAGGGACACTTTGGCGCGGTTTGGGGCGTGGCCTTCAGCCCCGACTGCGGCAACCCGCTTGCTGCGGGTTGCTTGGGCATTTCCGCCTCGTATGATGAGCACACGATGATCTGGGACCTGGCGTCCGGGAAGCGCATCGGAGACCTTTCCCCTGTCGAGCTGGAGGGTAGCCTGTTCAGCCTGGCCGTCAGCCCCGATGGGCGCACGGCCCTGCTGGGGACCTTGGACAACACGGTCGGACTGCTAGACTTGACCGAGGGGGAGAGCGTGCTCCAATTGCTGGGACACACGGGCCGCGTGCAGGCGGTCGCCTTCACGCCCGATGGACGGCATGCCCTTTCTGGCTCGGCCGACGGCACGCTGCGCCTATGGGACCTGCAAAGCGGGGTGGAGCGCCGTCGCGTGTACGGCACCTTGCTCGGCCCCGGGATCGACATCAGCCCCGATGGGCGGACCGGCCTGGCGGCCGCGTGGGACGGCAAGATATGGCTATGGGATTATGGGAGTGGGAAGATTTTGCGCTCCCTGGAAGGACACACGGAGATGGTGTTCGCCGGGGCCTACTTCACGCCGGATGGGAAGAGGATCGTCTCCGGCGCCGGTGACATCTTTGGCGTCTCGGAGGATAACAGCGTGCGCTTGTGGGACGTGGCTACCGGCGAGGAAATTCACCGCTTCGAGGGACACACCGACAAGGTTTGGGACGTGGCCGTCAGCCCTGATGGGCGGTATGCCGCTTCCGGCTCGCACGACGGGACGCTGCGGCTGTGGGACTTGATGATGGGCAAGGGCCGTATCCTGGCAGACTTCTCTCCGCAAGCGGTGCGCAGCGTGGCCTTCGCCCCCTCCGTGAATGACCAGACGATCCTTTTCGGCCTCGCCAAGGGATCGAGCAACACACCGGATTACAGCCTGCACCTGATCGATGTGACCACGAGTGAAGAGGTGCGCCGTTTCGAGGGTCACGAAGAGGTCGTAGCCGATATCGCTTTCAGTCCTGACGGGCGGCTGGCTCTCTCGGGGTCTGTGGACCAGCGTGTGATCTTGTGGGATACGGTCACAGGCCGGCCCATCCACTACCTGACCGGTCACTCGGCCAGCTCGCAGGCCGTGGCTTTCAGCCCAGATGGAAAACTGGCCGTTTCCGCTGGCGCAGATCAGACGATATTCATCTGGGATGTGGCTACTGGGACACTCTTGCGTCGCTTTGTCGGGCACACGGAGTACGTACTGGAGCTTGTCTTCACGCCGGACGGAAACCTACTGTCAGTCTGCGACGATGATACAGTGCGGGAGTGGGAGGTCGATGCGTCCCAAGAGGGGCTGTTGACCTGGATCAGGGCCAACCGTTATACGCCAGAGCTGACGTGCGAGCAGCGGGCGCAGTATCACGTCGAGCCGCTGTGTGAGTAGTCATGCACTCCCATTCTTCATCTGAAAGGAA
>CAZDYW010000272.1:0-4340 GCA_964509655.1 uncultured Anaerolineales bacterium | reverse complement strand
GGGGGAGAGGGGATGATATATTCTTACGCTGATAAGATATATTTTGATTGACATCGGGTATATTTTATAGTATAATTGTTTTGTCTCGAACAAGCGGCGGGTGACACACCTGCCGCGAGCTTGGGCTGGTTGTGCTTCTAGGAGTTTCCCCGATGCGTGAGAATACATCCAAAGACAAAATTTACAAAGAGCTTCGTCGTTCGATCATTCTGGGATATTCTGAGACCGGTGAGCGGCTGCGCCCGGAAGAGTTGGCCGAGGAATATCAGACCAGCGTGACGCCCGTGCGCGAGGCGCTCCAGATGCTCGTGCAGGAAGATCTGGTGACCAGCAAACCGCACGCTGGCTTCTACGTGGCCCAGGTGACGCTCAAGCAACTGCACGATATGCTCGAACTGCGGGAGATTCTTGAGGTAGCCGCTGTCGAGCGGGCCGCGCGGCGGATCACGGAGGAGCAGATCGAGGAACTCGAAAATGTCCATGCCGGTTACGTCGGCGATGATGATGTGGCCCGCGAGCGTTACGTCACCGAGAATCGGCGTTTCCATTATCTCGTCGCGCGGGCTTCGGGGAACCTTGAGTTGGCCAAGATGCTGAGGCGGCTTCATGACCGTCTGGCTCGCTTTTTCGTCTTCGTCCATACCGGCGATGAGATAGAGAAGAGGCACAATCGTCTCATCGAGGCCCTGCGCTCCCGTGATGTCGCAGTGGCGCGGGAGACCATTCTTGAGGAAGTAAATGAGACGCGGGAGATCACCTTGGCACACGTGATCGAGAAAGAGGGCGCTACCTGGTATCTGGGCACACAGACTGATTGAATGAGGAGGCTGATGTGACGGAGAAAAAGATGAAGGCTCTGGTGAAGAAGTATGCGAAACCGGGCTTGTGGATGGAAGAGGTGCCGGTGCCTGAAATCGGCATCAATGATGTTTTGATCAAGATTCACAAAACCGCCATCTGTGGCACGGATGTGCATATCTGGAACTGGGATGCCTGGGCGCAGAAGACGATCCCGGTCCCCATGGTCATCGGGCACGAGTTCGTCGGCACGGTGGCCGCGATGGGCGGTAACGTGCATGACCTGGAGATCGGGGAGATCGTCTCTGGGGAAGGGCACATCGTCTGTGGACGCTGCCGAAACTGTCTGGCCGGGCGTCGCCATCTCTGCAATGATACCAAGGGCGTGGGCGTGAATCGTCAGGGCGCCTTCGCCGAGTATCTCCGCATCCCGGTGACCAACGTCTGGCACGCCGACCCTAACATTCCTATGGACCTGTTGAGCATTTTCGATCCCTTTGGGAATGCCACCCATACCGCATTGGCCTTCAGGGTGCTGGGGGAGGATGTGCTGATCACCGGCGCTGGACCGATCGGGATTATGGCCACGGCCATCGCCAAGCATGCGGGGGCGCGTTACGTCGTCACCACCGATTTGAATCCCTACCGGCTGGAGCTGGCCAAGAGGATGGGGGCCACTGTGGCGCTCGACATCAGGGAGAAGAGCATCGCCGAGGTTCAAGAAGAGCTGGGGATGAAAGAGGGCTTCGATGTGGGGCTGGAGATGTCTGGGAGCGGCGAGGCCTTCCGCGACATGCTGGCGAATATGTGCCACGGGGCGAAGATCGCTATGCTGGGCATCCCGCCGGAGGAAATGGCCATTGATTGGAACACCGTGATCTTCAACATGCTCACCATCAAGGGTATCTATGGCCGCGAGATGTACGAGACCTGGTATTTGATGCAATCTATGCTCCAGAGCGGGCTCGACATCAGCCCGGTTATCACGCATAGGTTCCACTTCACGGAGTTCGAGGAGGCCTTCGCGGTGATGAGGTCGGGGCAGTCGGGTAAGGTGATCTTGAATTGGGTCGATTGAGTTGGTGGATGGGTAAGCGTAAATTGACAGGAAGCGAGAGATGAATGAGGTTATGAATTGGCGACCGAGTTTGACCTTGATGAATGAGGGGAGGATTGAGCAGCTTCACGGCGCGGCGGTCGATATTCTCCAAGAGATCGGCCTGAACGTGCATCATCCGGAGATGCGAGCCAAGCTAAACGAAGCTGGCGCCAGGCTGGGGGAGGAAGCGCGGGTTTATCTCAGCGGCGCGATGGTGGAACAGGCGCTTGAGAGCGCCAAGAAGGATATCGTGGTTTATGACCGGCTGGGCGAGCCCGCGATGGAGCTGGGGCCGCACCAGATATACTTCGGTACCGGTTCCGATCTGATCTATACTTACGACGCCGAGAGCGGTGAGCATCGCAAATCTTTGCTGGAGGATGTGGCCCGCTCGGCGCGGCTCTGTGACGCGCTGGATGAGATTGATTTTGTGATGTCCTTCGCGCTGCCCAAGGATGTCCCCAACGAGGACGCCGAGCCGCAGCAGTATTACGAGATCTTGCAGAACACGATCAAGCCGGTGATTATGACCGAGTTCTCCGGGCTCGGTGGGCTTGAGCGCATGCACGAGATGGCCTCCCTCATCGCTGGTGGAGACGAGGCCTTCCGGGAGCGCCCGAACTACATTATGTACGGTCAGTTTGTGTCGCCGCTACAGCATGATCAGCAAGCGGTCGAGCGGCTGGTCTTCTGCGCCGATCACGAGGTGCCGCTGATCTACGTCCCCACGATTATGTGTGGCGCGAGCGGGCCTTTCACGCTGTTCGGATCGCTGACGCTGGCGCTGGCGGAGACTTTGGCCGGAGTGGTGATGCATCAGACGCAGCATCCTGGAGCGCCCTTTGTCACCGGCGCCTGCGTCAGTCCCCTCGATATGCGGACCGGGCTCTTCCCCTACGGATCGGCGGAGTGGCGCCTCAACGACCTGGTGATGGCCGAGATGTCGCGTCACTATGGCATTCCCGTCTTCGGCACTGGTGGCGCCAGTGACAGCAAGCTCGTCGATGCGCAAGCCGGCGCTGAATATGCCGGTAGTCTGTTGGCGGCTGCGCTGGCCGGCACCAACTTGATCCACGACGTCGGTTATCTCAACTCCGGGCTCACGGGTAGTCTGGAGAGCATCGTGCTGGGCGCCGAGCAGATCCGCTGGGTCAAGCGCTTCGTCGATGGCTTCGAGGTTTCAGAGGGCACACTGGCGGCGGACGCTCTCGCTGAGATAGGGCCGGCCGGGGAGTTCCTCAGCCACGACCACACATTTGAGTATCTACACGAGACGATGTGGCAGCCCTATGTCACAGATCACAAGGACTACGACACCTGGCACGGCGATGGGGCCAAGGATTACGCCACGCGTGCCCGCGAGTATGGTCGGGAGTTAGCGCGATCACATCAGCCCCGGCCCGTCGATGATGCTTTGGATGCGACGCTCAGGGAGCTCTGCAACATGGAGGCGTAGGGATCGAGCCACAAGCGGTTAGAATTTGACAGTGGGGTAGGCTATAGTGTATAATAGCCCAAGCCGTTAGATAAATCAGAAATTATGGCCTTTCCTCACTGATTTGTTGCTTCACGTTAGTGTCAGATTTGACCCCGTAGTGGTTCCAAAATATATCCCTTTTCCACCCATATGGCACGAGAAGCTATACGTCTGCTAGAACGATTTCATATTCTGAACTTTTTACTGGCAAACCCGCCTGCGTGCCCGTGGGGCTTGAGGCTGTCCACCATATAATCGACCCCGTCCGATGGCTCTAGCAGGATTGCCAAGTTCCAGATAGGTTTGGCAATCCCCTTAGAGCTAAATGGAAGTTCTTGCGTGGTTATTGTGAGCTAGATGATGTAATAGAAAGGGGGTGACACATCGAACGATCTGCGATAAGATCGGCGTAAGCTTTGAAAAGTACTTCCCTTGATAAGAGAGCACCACAAGTAAACTTAAGGAGGAGTTTCTGATGGAGATCATCAAGAAAAAAGAGAGGAACGAAGCACATTCGTACATCCCCGAGCTGAAAGAGCTCTACCGAGGCGGGAAGATCAGCCGCCGTGAGTTCTTGCGAACTGCTACATTGTTGGGTATGTCCGCCGCCGGTGCCAGTACTTTCCTGGCCGGTTGCGGGCCCAAACCCACCGAGGTGCCCACTGAAGCCCCTGCAGAGGAAGAAGCCCCGGCTGAAGAGGAACCCTCAGCCGGCGGCCCGCAGCGCGGCGGCAGGCTGCGCGTCGCCTCGCAGGTGCAGAAGGTCACGCATCCCGCCCAGTTCTCGTGGGTTTCCCCTTCCAATCAGCTGCGCCAGGTAGCCGAGTACCTGACCTACACCGACGGCGATAACATCACCCATCCCTGGCTCCTGGAGAGCTGGGAGGCCAGCGACGACCTGACAGAGTGGACGCTCAACCTGCGTCAGGGCGTCATGCACAACAACGGCGACGAGTTCAACGCCGA
>CAZDYW010000271.1:0-4350 GCA_964509655.1 uncultured Anaerolineales bacterium | reverse complement strand
GATACTATGTTCTTGCCGACGACGCGCGAGGAAATGAAGAACCTGGGCTGGGATCAGCTTGACGTGATCTTGGTGACGGGCGACGCCTACATCGACAGCCCCTTCATCGGCGTGACTGTGATCGGGCGCGTGCTGACCGATGTGGGCTACCGCGTGGGCATCATCGCTCAGCCCCAAATCCACGGCCCCCAGGCTGAGAAAGACATCACCCGCCTCGGCGAGCCGGCGCTCTTCTGGGGCGTGACGGGCGGCAGCATCGACTCGATGGTGGCCAATTATACCGCACTGAAGAAGCCGCGCCGCTCCGACGACTACACCCCCGGCGGGCGCAACACCCGCCGCCCCGACCGGGCCGTCATCGTCTACACCAACCTGATCAAGCGCTACTTCAAGGATACCGCGCCCATCGTGCTCGGCGGCATCGAGGCCAGCCTGCGCCGCTTGGCCCACTATGATTACTGGGATGACCGCATTCGCCGCTCCGTGCTGCTGGACGCCAAGGCCGATTACCTGCTCTATGGTATGGCGGAGCGCAGCGTGCTAGCCTTCGCCGACGCCCTGCGCTTCGATGAGGAACCGCGCCGCCTGCGTGGACTCTGCTACGTCGCCGGCGAGCCGCAGAAGGGCTACCTCAAGCTACCGGCCTACGAGGAGGTCGCGCCCACCACCCCGGCGGGCAAACGCGCCTTCACCGAGATGTTCCACACCTTCTACCGCAACAACGATCCCCGCAGCGCCCAGGGGCTGGTGCAGCGCTACGGCAACCGCTACCTGATCCACAATCCGCCCGCGCCCTACCTGACTGAGGAGGAACTGGACGCGGTCTACGCGCTGGACTTCGAGCGGGAGGCACACCCGTACTACAAGCAGCGAGGGGAGATCAAGGCGCTGGAGACGATCAGCTTCGCGGTCAGCACACATCGCGGCTGCTATGGCGAGTGCAACTTCTGCGCCATAGCCGTCCACGAGGGGCGCACGGTGCGCTGGCGCAGTCCGGAATCAATCGTGGAGGAGGCGCGGGCTTTGACGCGGCATCCGGGTTTCAAGGGTTACATTCAGGACCTCAGCGCTCCGACGGCCAACATGTATGGCTTCGAGTGCGAGAAGAAGCTGAAGGAGGGCGCCTGCCCCGACCGGCGCTGCATCTATCCGGAAATCTGCCCCGCCTTGCCGGTCGATCACAGTGAGCATCTGGAGTTGCTGCGACGGCTGCGGGCTCTGCCCGGCGTCGAGAAGGTCTTCATCTCATCGGGCCTGCGCCACGACCTGGTGCTCCACGACGAGGGGCACGGCGATGAGTATCTGCGGGAGGTGGTCGCCCATCATGTCTCCGGTCAGATGAAGGTGGCGCCGGAGCACACGGAGGAGCGAGTGTTGCGGGCGATGGGCAAGCCTGGGCCGGAGCCGCTGCTGGAGTTTCGCGAGCGTTTCTTCGCCGCCACGAAGCGAGCGGCCGGGCTACCCCAGTTTCTGACCTATTACTTCATCGCGGCCCACCCAGGTTGCACTGAGCGGGATATGCACAAAATGCGCCGCTTTGCGAACGAGGAACTGGAGCTCCGGCCAGAGCAAGTGCAAATCTTCACCCCGACCCCATCGACTTACTCCAGCTTGATGTACTACACAGGGCTGGACCCTTTCACCGGCGAGCGACTCTTTGTGGAGAAAGGGTTGCGGGGCAAGCGGAGGCAGAAGCGTATCGTCAGGGAATAGTTAAACGTGTTTGTGGCAGCGTAGCTTTGAATGCTTGCTCTCAGCCCACGATGTGGGAGCCTTCTGGAGGCTTCAGGTTTCTCCTCACGGGCCTGTCCCTAATTGCAGTTCCCTATAAGGCGCTCCAGGCCATAAATTCCAGGCCGGAGGTGTGTCGTCGAACCAGGTGGTGTAGAGGTTATCGAACTGCCCATCGGCTTTCATTGCTTGCAGAGTCAGGTTGACCAGGTCGCGGAAGGCCGAGTCGCCTGGTGGAAGCCCAATTGCCAGGGGAACCCGTGTAAGGCGCAGCGGGAGCACCCCTAGCCCTTGCGTGGCGTAAGCTATCCCCAGCATCTCGGCGCGGTCTCCTGCCACTGCCGCAACTTGCCCTTGTTGTAGCAGCGCCGCAGCTTCCTCTAGTGAGGGCTGTGGCAACACTACCAGCGAGATGCCCGCTTCTCGCCCGGCCGCAAGGAGCTTCTCGCGAGCTCCGCTCCCTTCAATCACCGCTACTTGCCGTCCGCTCAAGCTGACCAGATCGGTGATCGGCGTTCCCGCCTGGATCATCAAACTCATTCCTGCTACATAGGTTGTTAAGCTGAAGTCTAATTTCATCTCGGCGGCGCGGGTGTGGGATAAGCCGCCGATCAGTATATCGGCTTGCCCCGTCCGTAGCAGGTCGATGCCCGTCTCGCGCGGGGTGGGGATGAACTCCACCGCAGTGACGTCGTCTAACCAGCGCGTGGTTAATAGCCGCATCAACTCGATCTCGTAACCGGCCGGCGTGCCACTTGCGTCCACATAGGCGAAGGGGGAACGGTCAGCCGCGATTGCTACCTTTAAGCCTCCCCGCGACTGGATGGCGGCGATGGTATCGGGGGGCTGCGCGACCAGCGGCCCATCAGATAGGCTGATCGTTCCCTCTCCGGGCCAACGCTCGATGTCGGGTGGAGTTTCCGGCGCGAACCAGCGGGAATAAAGTCCCGCATATGTTCCGTCGACCACTATCTCTTGGAGCGTCAGGTTGACCAGGTCGGCGAAGAAGGAATCATTTTGTGGAAAAGCGATGGCTACCGGCAGTGCGGTGTACTGGCCTACGATAGCGGTCTCCGTGCCGGGTAGCATGTCCTTTCCCCAGAAGAGCCGGCGTCGTAGATCAGCTACAGCTTCTACTTCCCCTTGACCCAGTGCTTCCACAGCGGTGTCGAAACGGTCGTAGCTCTGGAGCGCGATGGTGAAGGGCGTCGTCTCCTCGATCATAGAGCGTGCCTCTCCCCACACTGTGACGCCCACGGGGCGCCCCGCCAGGTCGGCCCGCCCGCCGATGGTGCCGGGATCGCGTACTAGCAACGCTTGCCCGTCGATGAAGTAAGGCAAGCTGAAGTCGGCGCCGGCCTCGCGATCTTTCGTGTGAGTCAGTGCTGCGATGATGATATCCACGCTGTCCTCTGCCGAATCGGATTGCAAATGTGCAATAGCGGTGTCAGATCGCACCTGGCGGAACTGGACCGCGTCAGCATCTCCCAGCCAGCGGCGAGCCAGTTCCCGCCCTAAATCCACGTCGAAGCCAGCAACTTTCCCTTCATCGGTGATGTAGCCGAAGGGCTTGAGATCATAGCGTACTCCGACGCGCAGGTAACCACGGGCACGGATACGGGCTGCTAGCGTGGCCTCGTCCGGCAGTGGTGTGGGCGCGGGTGATTCGGGAGGTTCCAGGGGGCTGAGGGTGGCTGGCACTTCATCCGCTCCCCCGGCGCAGGCGGTAGAGAGTAACAACACGATCAACAGATTGAAGACGTAAAAAGGGAACTTGGTACTCATCTCTCAAAAAGACTCCAATGCTTGCCGGACTATGTTCGCCAGTTTTGAAGAAGGTGGCGGATGCGGGAGCATACCGACCTACTTGGGGAAGATATCGTCCACCGCCATCTCGAAGCCGGGCAGGAATTCCGAGCGCAAGGTTGCCCCTGGAGCGACTTGGGTTTGCAATTCATAATTGCCCTCCTTGAGGGAGAAGACCTCCACCGTCTGCTCTTCAGGATCCACGATCCAATACTCCTGCACGCCGATCTCGGCGTAGAGGACGAACTTGAGGCGCCGATCATATATCCAATTGGAGGGGGAGAGCACTTCCACCACCAGATCGGGCACGCCCTCGATGGCCCGCTCGGTGACTATCTCCATGCGTTCGCTGGCGACGAAGACCAGATCGGGCTGCACCGGATCGGCCATGCCGGGCGCCACCACGTCGATGGGAGCGGGGAAAACCTCGCCCAGGGGATGGAGGCGCAGGAAAACGCTCAGCGCGGTGAGCAATTCGCGCACGATGGATTGATGGGTCGTTGTAGGAGCAGGAATCATGATTAGCCTCCCGTAAATCACTTCATATTGTAGGCCGTTCGAGGGCAAGCGCCGGTAATCTTCGTAGGTCCACTCACCCTGCGGAGGAGGCCAGGTAGGTTCTTCCCCTGCGATCTCATCCCATACAAGTTTCTCTTCCACAAGTTCTTCCATAAGAAAAGCGGGCTGAAGCTCAGTTTCGAACTGAGGGTTGCGTGTGGAGCGAGTCTCCATGGTCATCATATTCGCCTCCTGATCCAGGTTGGGAGATAATCCTCCAGGCGCCGGTCGGATAGCAGGCATGAACTATCCGGG
>CAZDYW010000270.1:0-4363 GCA_964509655.1 uncultured Anaerolineales bacterium | reverse complement strand
GTGCCAGGCGCACGATCCACCCGCCCAGGTAGCCGCTACCGCCGGTCACGAGCATCTGTGGTTTATGGGTCATCGGAGTAAGTTCGTTTGCTTCAGAAAGCTGCCGGGTTACAAACCCGGCAGGAGCGAAGGTGAGTTGCTGTAAGAAGGAGCGCCGCCATCCTGGCAGCGAAGTGACGGCGCTCCAACTGCATCTCATTCCACAGCGTTACGGCGTCTGTCTGAGAACCAGCGGCAGATAGACCCGATTCGCCTCGTAGAGTATCATGGCCATCTTCGTGCCGACCGATTCATTATCCGCATCATCGCGGAAACGCGCGTAGACGCGGGCCACCTCGCCCGGCGCAGCCTCCAGCGTCCAGGTCGTGGTGTACGTGGCCGGATCATCCACGCTTTGCCAGCTCGCTCCGGCGAAGGAAGGCTCGTTGCTCAGCAGCGCCCAGGCGATATCGTCGAAGCTTTCAGTATCCTCTCCCTCTTGCTCAAAGGGAATGAGGGAGAGCGTCACCGTCAGATCCTCCGTCGAGGAGACTCCGCCGTCGATGAGTAGCAGTGCCTCCGGCGCCACCGGGTCATCGGTGGGCGTGACCACGCCGCTGCTGAACATGGCGCTCTCCTCGCCGCCCTCACCCTTGGCCCAGATCTGATAGCTGTATGGCGCTCCGCTCAGAGCGGTCGTGTCGGTGTAGACCCCGCCTGCGGGGAGCTCACCCGTGATAACTTGCTGAACGCTGAGCGGCGCGTCGCTGCGGGCCATCGGGCCGAGGTAGAGTCGGCGGAAGAACATCGTGCTGTAGGTCGGCTTGAAATCGTAGAACAGCCGGATGACGCCCTTGTACCAGGGCAGAACCTCGAAGTAATCCGGCTTCTCGATCAAGTCGTCGCCCGGATCGAGTGGGTTACGTCCGTGGCTCACCTCGGAGCCGTCATTCTCGCCGCCGTCGTCGGTGTCCGGATCGGTCGGATCTGTGCCGTTCTGGTACTCCTGGTAGTTGGTGAGCCCGTCATTGTCGGGGTCGCCTTCAGCCTCGGTAACGCCGTACTCCTCCTCGAAGGTATCGGGCAAGCGATTCTTGTTGAGGTCATCGCCCTCCAGCACGGAGAAGCCGCCCATGGCCTCGCGCTGGAGACCCCTCTCCTCGTGGGTGGCCCGCGCTCGCACGCGGTAGCCGCCCTCATCGTTCGGGATAGTCTGGCCCTCCTCTCCGGAGGGGTGGGCGACCTCGGCTTGATTGACCAGCGTGTAGAGCCCGGCATAGAAGCCATCGTCGGCCTGCCCATCGCCGTGCTCGCCATCGTCGAAGAGCCAAAGATGAGTCTCGGTGCCATCCGGGGCGGTGACCCATGCCTCGACCTCCGCGCCTGGAATCGGCTTTTCGCCGGAGAAGAAGGCGTAGATGGGCACGCGGTTGCCCGTGAAGTAGCGGGAGCCCAGGCGATCTGGCAGCAGCAGATTGAGCGTTACAGCGGTATGACCGCTGGCGAGCACCTGGTAGGGAACCGCGTCCTCCTCGATGTTGATCAGCTCGACGATCATTTCCCACGGGCCGGGATCGGGCTTGGGGATACGCCAGCCGACGTGATCGCTCTCGTAATCCTCGAAGGTGTAGGAGAGCACCTTCTGATGATCGATGAGGCTGCCATCCGGCTTGCGCAGCTTGAGCTCCAGTTCGGCCCAATACTGCTCGTACCAGTCCAGGGCGAAGACGACCTCGGAGAGGGTATCGTCGACCAGCACTTTGTGAGTGGCGGATGTGACCTTGCGCGATAGCAAGCCTTTCTCCCACAGGAGACGCTGGCGTCCCTCGCCACGCGCCTGGGCATACTCGTAAACATCATCCAGTGCCAGTGTCATCTCGCCCGGCGTGGCGGAGGCCAGCGGTGAGGCCTGCGAGCTGACGTAGACATCGTTATAGAAGAAGGTGCCGCCGGTCTCCGTGGCGATCTCCTGCATCAAGGTCTCGTCCGATTCGGGGCCGAAGGCGATGGTAGTCACCGGGCAGCCGCTATCCTTGACGTCGGTCATCACGTCTGCCCAGTAGAGCGCGGTGTTCTCCATCCCATCGGAGAGCAGCACGAAGGAACAGCGCGGGTTGCCTGTTTCGCTGCCGTCACGCTGGCTCACCGCTTCCTTCATGCCATCGCCGATGCTGGTCATTCCGCTAGCCGTCAGACCGTTGATGAAGGTCTTGGCGTCGTCGCGCACCGTGCCGGTAACCACTTCCAGATCGAAGGGCGCGGGGTTCACGTCCTGGTTGTAGGGCACCACGGCCAGCCCGTCCTCGTCGCGGGTGACATCGACGTAGAAGTTGGCCGCGTCCTGGGCCGCTTCTAGCTTCACTCCATCGTCCACGCCCATCGAGCCGGAGCGGTCGAGCACCAGCACCTGGTCGGTCTTGTCCTCGTCGTAGATCACGCTATCAGCGTTGGTGTCCGAGGCGGAGCTGCCATCGATCTCCAGCGTGACCTCCAGGTCGTAGGTGCCATCGGAGAGCGTCGGCGCCTGGATCACCAGCCAGTACTGCTCCTGGATGAAGCCGCCATTGACGACGGTCGCGTCTGTCCCATCCACCGCCGCGCTGAAGTCGCTGTGGCCCAACCCGGAGACGACCGGGCCGGTGGGCGAGCCGTTGGTGACCAGCACCTGAGCCAGGAAGTGATCCGCAGGCGTGACGTAGGCCACCGCGCCGTCGTTGGGCATCACGATGTCCACGACTGGCTCGGCGCACTCCAACGTCACGTCCACCTGGCTGCTGTCGTCCAGGCTCCCCACGATGGCCGTGATCTGGGAGATACCATCGTTCAGGAAAGCCTGGGTCCAATCGGCCCCGCTACCCTCCACGTGGGTGTTGAAGATATCGCCGTTCTGCGTGACCACGTGGTAGAAGGCCGGGCCGCTGCCATTGCGATGAAAGGAGGCCGAGACCAGCGGACAGCTCGCGCCGATATCCGCCTTGTAGTAGCGAAGGCCGTATTTGCTCACGAACTGGCTGCTCCACGAGGCGTCGGTGGTGGTGTTGATGGTGCCGCCGTCGGCCGGGCTCAATGGGCCGTAGGGCGCGGGGCTGCTCGTCTCATCCTCGTCGATGTAGTTGTAGGAGCCATCGGGCACGCCGGTCAGGTCCTTGGCCCAGTTGGCCACGGCGAACTTCTTGAAGGACTCGTGGAAATTGGTCCCCGCTCCCATGGCGCTGAAAGCCTGATTGACGGCCGCGACGCCGCTGTGGCCGGCCGTGTTCTGATCGTAGACCTCGCGGAAGAAATCGACCCCGCGCTCCGGCTCGGTGGTGGGGGTGCCGTGCTGCTCCGAGGCATACTTCCACCACAGGCAGGAATTGTAGCGCATCCCGTAGCTGGTGATGTCGTTGTTGGCGGAGGCGAAGTACTCGTTGACCTGCAGGTTGAACGAAAAGGGCGCGGTCAACGCGTCGGGGCGATGGTCGATGTTGGTGAACCAGTTATCCTCGCTGGCGCGGGCGGTGCCCTCCTTGAGGAACTTGGTCTGGATCGGAGCACTCGTGCTGGTGTCGTGATTATATTGCACGCGGTGAGTGAGCTCATGGCCCAAGGTAGCCTGGGCCATCTCGTCGCTGATGTCGAAGCAGCCGGCGTAAGTGGTGATATAGTTCGCGCTCCAGCCGGTGCCTCCGTTGCAGTCGCCGGTGATGTCCAGCAACTGTACTTCCAGCTTGCCGCTGTATTTGGGCTCGTTGAAGCCCAGATCGGTGAAGCGGTCCCAGTAATCCTCGACTATATCTGCGGCCCATTCGGCCTCGGCGTGGGAAATGCTGTCGGTGGTGTAATAGACGCAGAACTTATCCCGTTCTATTTCCTCCGGGAGATCGGCGGGGCCGGCGGGGCAGGCGTTTGGCGCTCCCGGCGCGGCGGGCGCGACATCCTCTAGCAAAAGAGAAACAGAATGCCCCCCATCCGGCATGCTGAGCGGCCCATCGTCACCTTCGACCGGTGACGCGGCATAACTGCTGGTTGGCACTTGAACGAGGAGCAATATGGTCATCAAAATGCCGATGACGGGCAGAACGATTTGACGCCTGAGAATTTGAGACATTACCATCCTCCTTTCTTTTTTGTTTGTTTGGCTTGTCCCAGTTTTTCTCCGACTAAGTTCTTATGCCTCACCTCCTTTGGTCAAAACAGCCCGTCCACCATTGTGGTGAGCGGGCTAACATCAAAGCTTTTTGTGGTGCGCATACTACCTCAGCGTTGCGGCATATTCGCATAGTTTGTAGTGGCAGACCGTTTTTCGTTCTCCCATTATATCAGAGCCGGTGGTGAAGTCAACGTTTTTTGTGACGTTTTGAATGCGTCACTCAGCGTTACATTGAGATGAAATAATTTACCC
>CAZDYW010000269.1:0-4370 GCA_964509655.1 uncultured Anaerolineales bacterium | reverse complement strand
GTAGAACCGCGCATGCGTGTCTGCTCGAACAGGGGGAGCGTTTCGCCGGTGCTCGGATCGAGCAGCCAGATGCGCGAAGCCCCAGAGCCGACGCCGATGCCTCCAGTCTCACGCCGCTCGTAGGCGATGCGGCGACCATCAGGCGACCAGGTCGGTGAGGTGCACCGCGCCTCGGGGCACGCCAGCAACTTCCGCCGGCCGCCGCCACCGGCGTCCACCGTCCACAGGTCCGCGCCGCCATCCTCCCGCAATGCTGCGTAGGCGATGGTCGTGCCCTCGGGACTGACGGCGTAATCGAACACTCCCTCGGGTGCATTGGTCAGTTGCACCGGCTTGCCATCGCCGGGTGATATGACGAACAACTGCCAGTGACCCAGGTCGAGATCGTGCAGGTAGAGCAACCGTGGACGACCGGTGCAGAAGCGCCAGGTCAGGTCGCGGAGGACCTGCCTGCCCCGCGCGCTGTGGGCGCCGGGCACGAGGGTGGCGGTGTAGCAGGTGTCCGTGCTCCAACTGCCGTCGGGCCGGAAGAGGAGCGCGTTTCCCTGCCAGTCAAAGGTGCCCGGCGTCTCAGGTTCAATGTGCAGACGGCTTTCGACGCTGGAGCCCGCCATCGCTTCTTCGAAGACGACACGCAAGGGCGCACGGGTGGAGACGTTGTCAGCGTCTTCGGCCGGGCTAAAGGCGCTCACCCGCACGCCCACCCGGTCACCGTACAACACGACCCAGCCGCTGGCTAGCAGAAAAGCGGCGATCAGCGCTATGGCAGCGCGGTCAAGAGCGGAAAGGCGGAATGACATTTCAAGGGTACAGGTAGGGTTGGTAGGGGGCTTCGATGGGCATCACCCGCTCGGCGACGAGGATGGGCACTGCCCCATCGTCCCGTGGAATGGTCTCCAACACGCCGTTCACCTCGACCCACTCGCCGGCAGCGATGTCATCTGCTCTTGACCAGCGCACGATCATCCCGATCGGGACGGCGTCGGCCACGCAGCAGATGATAACGAACCGGCTGAGTATAAACTGGTCCTCTTCGAGGAATTCTTCCCGATGGACGAAGCCCACGAGCGTGGCCTCCTGTCCCACGAGTGTGGTGGTGTCGGGCGCGTCGTCAAAGGCCCACAGCCAGTCGAGCAGGTCGCGCTCGTCGGGGGCGCTGGTCAACGTGGTGGTCGTCTCGGCCGCGCCTTCGACTGAGCCTACGCCGAAGGCCAGCCCGGTCGTCGTCACGCTACGACTGATCAGCGCATTGTTATCGAGAGGAGCTGGCGGGATCAACACCCCCAGAATCGCGGGAAGCGCCACCAGCAGCAGCATCCCCCACCTCACCGGATGCTCGTGACCGGCGTGCCACTTGACAGCTGCGGTCGAGTAGACGATACCCAACGCGACCAAGGTGATGGCGGCCAGAACTGTCAACGCGGCAAAACGGCGGTTGATGTAGAAGAGCAGCGCCCCGTCGTTGAACCTGGCGCACAGGAACAGCCCCAGGCCGATCAGGATCAGCGATTTGAGGGAGCGAGCAAGTCGATGGGACAGATGGGGATTGGGCATCCTGCCTCCCTAACCTGGACAAGCCAGACCCAATAAGTAATTGTAGATCATCCAATTCTTGCTCGCTGTGCAAGGACTCTATTGGTTAGGCCCTACCATCCCACGAGCAGGTTCAGGCACAGCGCCGCGAACAGGATCGCCGCCAGGGGAAGCAGTACCAGGTAGGCGACGGCCCGGCGTCGGAACACGCCCAGGAACATAGCCAGGCTCTTGACGTCCACCATCGGGCCGAGGACCAGAAAGGCCAGCAGCGCGCCCGTGCTGAACGTATTGGCAAACGCCAACGATACAAAAGCGTCCACCGTCGAACAGACGGACAACAGAAAGGCCAAGAGCAACAGCACGAGAACCGAGGTCACTGGCCCACGCCCCATACCCAGCAGCAGCGATTGGGGAACCAGGGTTTGCATTCCAGCAGCCAGCAGCGCCCCCAGCACCAGGTAACGGCCCATCTCGAAGAACTCGTCGGCGATCACTACCATTGCCTGGACCCATCGGCGCCGATGGGATGACGTTTTAGTGGTCTCTCTCTCCACGGCTTCCCCGATCCGGCAGCATACGACCGCCGGATCCGGTTCCACCAGCAGCACGCGACCGGGATCGCGAGCCAACGCAAAGACGCTGCCAGTCAAGATGGCTACGACCGAAGTGAGCGCTATGCGCATCACCAGCACCCGTCCGACCCCAAAGGCAGACCAGGTGCTGGCGATGACGATGGGGTTCATCACCGGGGCGGCGAGGAGATAGGCGATGGCCATCGGCAGCGGCAGCCCCTTGCGCAGCAGGCGACGGGTGAGCGGCACGACACCGCATTCACAGACTGGGAAGACAAACCCCAATAGTGTCCCAGCCAGCGCACCAACCCAGGAATTGCGGGGAGAAAATCTCAGCACCCACTCCCGGCTGATAAAGATCTCGATCAGGCCGGAGGCCAGCGTCCCGGCCAATAGAAAAGGAAGCGCCTCGATAAAGATGCCGAGGAAGACGGTGACAAACGTCTGAATGCGAGCAAGCAGAAGTGCAGGAGACATACCTTCAGGGCACCACCGACCCTACAATTGATCCTTTGTATCAATTTAGTCTCGTGAGCAAACTGCTCTCAGCCCTCGTCCCGAGGGCAGCCCAGGTGAGAAAATGTCATCTTGGAAACAATTTTCTGCCCCAAGATGCCCCTGGGACGGTGGCTGGGAGCTCTTGCTCAAAAAAACTGAAAGGTTACGATCCTTTGATAGTCATCCTGAGCCTGTCGAAGGGTGCGATTTTCGTCAAGTGGTCATCCTTCGACAGGCTCAGGGTGCTTGCGGCGTCGAAGTCTCGTTGTAGCACTAACGGCTCAACACATCGGCGAAGGAATGGGCCACGGTACGCATATTCTCCAGCCAGTCTGGGGCCAGCGGGCTGATCAGCAGCACCTCGCCGCCGATCTCCTGAGCAATGGTCTCGGCGTCCTCCGTGCTGAACTCGGGCTGCGCAAAGATGACGCGGATATTCTCCTCTCGCGCCTCCTCGATCAAGCGGGCCAGTTCTTGGGCGCTCGGCTCCTGCCCTCCGACCTCAATGGCAATCTGCTCCAGGCCAAAATCACGGGCGAAGTAGCCCCACGACGGGTGAAAGACCATGAACTTCTTGCTTTCCAGGCCCGATAGCGTCTCCCGGACATCGGCCTCCAGCGCGTCGATGTCGGCGATGAAGGCCTCCAGGTTGGCCTTGTACGCCGCCTCGTGATCCGGGTCGAGCTCGACCAGCGCCTCGTAGATGGCCTGCGACTGCACTTTGACCAAGCTGGGCGAGAGCCAGACGTGGGGATCGGGCGGGGCCTCGGCGTGATTGTGCTCCTCGTCTTCCTCTCCTTCGTGATGGTGATGTGTCGCCATCGACATCCGTTCGATATCGGCGATGGTATCCACCATCATCATATCCTCGTTGGCCGCGGCGATCTTATCGAGCCAGGCATTCTCGAATGGCACGCCGATGCTAAAATAGGCCGCTGCGTCGCTCAAGGCTTTCATCTGCTCCGGCTTGGGTTCGTACGTGGCCGGGCTGGACCCCGGCTCGACCATCACGTTGACGCTCACGTGATCGCCGCCGATGCGTTCTACAAAATAACGCTGCGGCACGATACTTACCGTCACGTCAAGTTTATCGTCAGTCGGGTCACTTCCTCCAGACGGGACAGGCTCTGAAGCACAGGCCACAACAGCGCTGACCAAGAGCGTAAGCGATACGGTCAGCAAAGCAAGGCGATGAAACTGGGTTCTCATATCAACACTCCTTTCTATAACTGAAAACTTTTTTCAATACGAGCCAAAAAAAAGAAACTCATACCGAACTGTCGTCGATCACTTCGCTGATCGAGCAGGAACAGCAATCCACAGTCTCCCCTTCGGTGTGGGCAGGGCGTGAGGCAACGCACGCTGAGGTTTTGCCGCGGCGCAAGTTAAAGAGGGTCAAGGCTAACGCTACTGGCCAAAAGTGCATAATCATCGGCGCACCGCAGCCCGGACAGGGAAGCAATCCCAGGCCCCACAAACTGGCTGTCGCCAGCCATCGTTTGATCGCTTTCCATTTGAGCCTGGAACGTACACGCTTGAACATTGTTATGAACTCCGATCGGCCTGGCACGCCGGGCACAGACCGCTCAACTCAAGTAGATGCTCGGTGATGATATATCCCGTCTGTTGGCGAACGCTCTCAATCAAGTCATCCAATCCCTCACACGGAAACTCAACCACGCGGTGACATTTCTCACAGATCAAGTAGTGTCGCCTCGCGCCCGCGCTGGCATAGCCGTGGCAGTGCTGCTCGCTGTGGACGCG
>CAZDYW010000268.1:0-4388 GCA_964509655.1 uncultured Anaerolineales bacterium | reverse complement strand
TGGTACACTTTTACTTCGTTGACAACACCCGCAAGGTAATTATTCTGGATCTGAAGGACATAGAAAGTCTAACCCTGATAGGAATCGCCAGTATTGTCCTTGCGCTGACAGGTGGCTATTTCTTGATGAAGACATGTCAGATTCGCAGTTGTCAGGCGCCCGATATGGAAGACTAATTCAAAATGGGTGCATAGACAGATCATCATTCAGCTTGAGAATGATCAACCAGAAGGGGCTTAGGAGTGCTCATGTTCGGTTTAAAGGATTTTGAGCCTTGGTGGCGTTTTGGCTTTGCCCTCTTGATTGGAGCCTTGATTGGATTAGAGAGAGAGTTCTACCAACAGCAGGAGGAATCTCCGGATTTTGCAGGCATCCGAACATTTTCTCTGATCGCGTTGCTGGGCTCCGTTTCTTCATTTCTTGCCAACAGCTTTGGGATGATCTTGGCTGCCGTGGCCCTGGGAGGACTAGTCTTAATGGTCACGGTCAGCTATTATGGCGCGTTGGTGCGCAAGGGTACTGAAAGCGGTATCACAACCGAAGTCGCGGCGCTACTGACCTTTCTGTTTGGTGTGCTGGTCATGGGCGACCACCCAGCGGTTGCCATCGCCTTGGCTGTCGTCACCTCGCTGTTGATGGTATTGAAGGGCAGGCTACACAGCTTCATACGAAGCATGAGTCCAGAGGACATTCATGTAACCCTCCAGTTTGCACTGGTAGCTGCGGTGATCCTGCCGCTGCTTCCTGATCGGACCATTGATCCGCTGGGGTTGTTGAACCCTTTCCAAGTCTGGCTGATGGTCGTGTTTGTTTCAGGCATCGGTTTCAGCGGCTACATCTTAATGAAGACGCTGGGGCCGTCGCGGGGGATAAATCTCACAGCTATCCTCGGTGGCTTGGCCAGCAGTACAGCGACAACAATCAGCTTCTCCTCCGCCAGCCGGGAGTATCCGAATATGGCTGATCACTATGCACGGGCTGTCGTCCTGGCGTCCACCGTGATGTTGCCTCGAGTAATGCTGCTAGTCCTGGTCGTCCATCCTCCTTTGATGCTTAAGGTCATCATCCCCTTAATGACTATGTTAATTGCCGGATCATTCTTTGTCTTCGTAGTTCAGAAGGATCAACAGGAAGTAAAGGCCACTGAGCATCAACCCTCGGAAATCGAGAATCCTCTCAAGCTATCAACGGCGATTAAGTTCGGTCTCCTTTTTGCCATTGTCCTAGTCGTACTGGAGTATGCCCAATCATTCTTGGGATCAACAGGCGTATACCTAGCCAGCTTTATCTCCGGGTTCGCCGGCGTCGATGCAATAGCGCTGAGCGCGACACGTCTGGCGGCTAGCGCCCAGTTGACATCGAACGTGGCTGGTACCGCTGTGGTAATTGCTGCTTTGGTGAACACCGTTTCCAAAGGAGCGATCTGCTATTTCTCCGGCACTTCAGAGCTGCGACGTCCGGTACTGAAAGCCTTTGTCTTGATGGTATTAGCAGGGGCAACTTCTGAGGCAATAATACTACTTCTATCCTAAAGTCATAAGCTCGGCGTTCCAGTTCGCCCCCAAAGAGGTGTGAAGCTGCCTGGTGGTTTGCCCGTGGCGGCCATAGCGGGTCTAGGAGATACTACACTGGTGCAGTTGCTTAAAAAAGGTACACACTTGGTCGATCTGGGCCTAGGTGGTAGAGCTGGGCAGGTGTACAACTCCTCAGCGCTTGGGCCATGCGGGCTACCTATGGAGCGCTGGCACTGCGATGATGACCGAGGCAGCCATCGTTACCATCAAGTGGCATCTACAACATTGCTAGCAAGCTCAGTGGCTCTGTTAGTACATTATAGTGATGTCTGGCTCTACACAGATTAGTGGGGAACCCCAATCTGTAAATCCTGTCAGGTTGTGACCGTTAGCTTGTTTGGCAACACATCTAACCTCGTCGGCTCAGGTCTCTCGCTCAGCCGCGCACGCCGCGCACAATCCCGGAATACTCAGATGCTCCAGGTCGATCTCGAAGCCGTACTTCTCTCTCAGCCGGGCCGCGAGCGGCTCGATCACCTCCGGATCCACGCCCGTTATCTCTCCGCAAGCGCGGCAGACCAGATGGAAGTGCTGCCCGTGGAGCCCTAATAACTCATAGCGGCGCTCGCTGTCGCAGGGGTCAACCGAGGCCACCAGGTGGAAATCCTGCAACAGTTCCAGTGTGCGGTAGACGGTCGAGATGTCCACCGACGAGCTGAGCTCGCTGACGCGCTCGTAAATCTCCTCGGCGGTGGCGAAGCCCTCGATTTCGTGTAGCACCGAAAGCACCATCTCACGCTGTGGCGTGAGCCGAAACCCGTGCTCGCGCAACTGCTTGAAAAAAACCTTTTCACATGACATATCAACTCCTCTTGAGGACTTATTCCCATTCGTAGGGGCGGGCCTTGTGCCCGCCTGGGCAACCACGGGCGACTTGATCGCCTAGGGATTGCCCCTACCTGCGCCTGTTCAATCGCGGGTTGGCCCACGTCTCCAGCGAGAACCCGACGAAGGTCAGTCCCAGCGAGACCAACGTAATGCAGAGCCCCGGCGGAGCCGCCCAGCGCACCCAGATATCCGAGATAAAGATTGTAGGATATTGGAACGCATAATGCAAGATTGAGCCCCAGCTCTTGACCATCGGATCGCCCAGGCCGAGGAAGCTGAGCCCCGATTCGGCCAGGATCACGTGCTGGAACTCGACGATGAAGCGCACCAGCCCGATCGACAGCGTGCCGGGCAGCAGGTGGCGGGTCAGGATGCGCCAGTCGCCCGCCCCCACCGCCACGGCGGCCTCCACGTAGCCGTTGTGCCGCTCGCTGAGCACCTGGGAGCGCACCAGGCGCGTCGTCTTGGTCCAGCCGAAGATCAGGAAGAATAGCACCAGCGTCCAGAATCCCGGCTTGAGAAAGGCGGCCAGGAAGACGATCAGCGGGAAGCGCGGCACGGCCAGGAAGATGTCCACCACGCGCATAATGGTGAAGCCGACGCGGTCGTAGTAACCGGCGATCAGGCCCAGCACAATCCCGACCGCTGTCGAGAGCCCGGCCGCGAGGGCGCCGACCAGCAGCGAGAAGCGCGCCCCGTAGAGCAGTTCGCTGAGCACGTCCTGGCCGATGTCGTTGGTGCCCAGCGGATGGTCGGGCGAGGGTGGCAGCATTGGCTCTTCCATTGCCTGCGGGTCATGGGGTGAGAGCCACGGCGCGAGGGCCGCCGCCAGCGCGAAGAGAGCCAGCAGCCCCCAGCCGATGGTCCCCAGCCAGCGGTTCACCTTAGACATGCGCTCTCCCCACCCGCGGATCGAGCCAGCCATAGAGTACCTCGGCCAGCAGGTTGAGCGCCAGCACGATGATCATCGTCACCAGAAAGGCGCCTTGCAGGAGCGGATAATCCCGCGCCGCGCCGGCCTCATAGATCAGCGTACCCATCCCCGGATAGGCGAAGACTACCTCGACGAACATGGTGCCCATAATCATAAAGCCGAAGCGCATGGCGATGGTGGTCACGATGGGCAGCAGCGCGTTGGGCAGCGCGTGGCGCAGCAACACCAGCGATTCGACGACGCCCTTCGAGCGGGCGGTGCGGACGTAATCCTCGCCCAACACGCTGAGCATCGAGCTGCGCGTGATCAGGTAGATGCCCGGCAGGTAGGAAAGCACCAACGTCAGGCCGGGCAGGAGCCAGTGGCGCAGCACATCCCGCGCCTGAATCCAGCCGCCCAGTCGCGCGGCCTCGGCGCTCTGCGCCCCACCGATGGGGAACATGCTCCACTTGAAGCTGAAGAAGATGATCAGCAGCATCCCCAGAAAGAACGGCGGCCAGGAGCCGAGTGAGAAGATGGTGACCAGCAGGCCGACGTCGGTCTTGGAGCCGCGTTGCCAGGCGGAGACTGCGCCCAGCACGATGCCCAGCACAATGTAGATCAGGGAGGCTGCGCCGCCCAGGAAGAGAGTCCATTTCAGCCGCCCCAGGATCACCGAGCCGACCGGCGCGTTGTAGTAGATCGACCAGCCCAGGTCACCGCGGGCCAGGCCGCTCAGGTAATCCCAGTACTGGGCCAGGAGCGGTTTGTCGAGTCCGTAATATTCCAGCAGATTAGCCCGCATCTCCTCGGTGAGCAGCATCGGCGCGTCGGCGCCCGGGTTGCCGAGCAGATAGGACATCGGATCACCGGGCATCATGCGCGGCAAGAAGAAGTTGAGTGTGAGCAGGACGAGGATGGTGATGATATACTGGAAGATTTTCGTGCCGCCGTTGGTCATCACCTTTTACGTTTCACGCAACCGACATCCCTGATCCGTCCAGCACGTAGCGCGCAGCGCCGCGCGTAGCGCTGGCGCAAGCGATGCAGACCGGCTCGCCATCCCGCAGCCG
>CAZDYW010000267.1:0-4388 GCA_964509655.1 uncultured Anaerolineales bacterium | reverse complement strand
GAACCGGCGAATAAGGGTTTTGCAGACCCCTGCCTTACCACTTGGCTACGTCGCCTAACCGCTCACATTCTACCATACAAACAGTTCATTCGCAAGCCCCTGCATCGGGAAATCGGGAGCTTTACAATGAGGTCAAAAGGGAGTAGGATAATAGCAACAGGCTCTACGGTAGCCCGCGTACTTATACTTAGGGCCACCGGACCCCATCGGGCGGAAGCGCGGGTGTATAGGCTCGCTTGTCTTGGCTGTGAAGTATTTGTGGTGCACAATCAGATAATCTATGGAGGTGAGTATGGACTTACGAAGCTTCGTTGAGTGGGCTCGAGAGAAGAAAAGTTTAGTTGAGATCGAGCAAGCCGTCGCGCCGCGCTTCGAGCTGGCGCGCGTGATGCACGCGCTCGACGGGCGGCCAATACTTTTCCCTGTCTTGAGCGATTTCCCTGGCTGGCGAGCGCTTTCTGGAGCTTGCGCTCAACGTGAGCATTTCGCGGCCGCGCTGGAATGCACGGTACCCGATCTGATAAAGAAGATGGCCAACGTGATAGATAATCCGGAGAAGCCCCCGCTGCTCGAATCCGGCCCGTGCCAGGAGATCGTCGAGGAACGAGTGGATTTGACCCGTCTGCCCATCCCGCGTTACCACCCCGAAGACGGCGGCCCTTACATCACGGCTGGCGTGGCGATAATCAAAGATCCGCGTCTGGGACGCAACGCTTGCTTCCACCGCTTGATGCTCCATGATGAGCGCCGTCTAGTCGCCCGCATCGTCGAGGGGCGGGGAACACATACTGCACTCCATAAGGTGACCGGTGACTTGCCCGTCGCCATCGCGGTTGGTTGTCCCATCCAGGTACTGCTGGCGGCAGCGATGAGCCCTTCCAAAGGAGTGGATGAGCTGAGCCTTGCACATGCTTTGGCCCCCACCCCCTTGGCTCGCTGTCAGGGCGTTGATCTGGAAGTACCCGCCGAGACGGAGCTAGTCCTCGAAGGTCGCATCACCCATGCCACAGAGGACGAGGGACCTTTCCCTGACCTGACAGGAACTATGGATACTGTGCGTCGACAGCCGGTGATCGAAATCGACCGCGTCACGCATCGACGTGAGCCCATCTTTCACGCGTTGCTTCCCAGCGGCATGGAGCATAAGAACCTGATGGGCATGCCGCGCGAGCCGACCATCTTCGCCGCCGTGAACCAGGTCTGCCATTGCACTGGCGTTTACATCACTCCATCAGGGACCTCATGGCTCCACGCTGTGGTGCAAATCGAGAAAAAACATCCTGAGGATGGTCGCCGAGCAGCTTGGGCCGCTTTCAGGGGACATTCCTCCTTGAAGCACGTTGTTGTAGTAGACACTGACATCGATATTTACGACAGTGCGGATGTGGAGTGGGCCATTGCTACACGCTTCCAGGCTGACCGTGGTTTAGTGATGCTCACCGATCAACCAGGTAGCAGCTTGGACCCATCAGCGATACAAGCGCCGGGGCAGAAATCGCGCACGGCGAAGATGGGGCTGGATGCCACTGTGCCTTTAAGCGAAGATCGAAGTAGGTACGCCCGCGTGACCTACTCGCCACTTGATATTTCACAATATGGTGTGAACTTATAAACTCACTTGTGCAATGCCTTTTTTTGGTGTATCATACATCGAGTCGATATCGAACCGCACCGACAGGCTTGACCGAGACGGGTCGGGTCTGATGTATTCGAGGCTCACAAAGCACAAGGAGGGAAGCAATGGACATCATCAAAGTCGCGTCAAATTCTCGCTCAACAGCAGTGGCAGGGGCGATTGCTGGAGTGATGCGGGAACGGAGTCACGTAGATGTACAAGCTATCGGCGCCGGAGCGGTCAATCAAGCGGTGAAGGCAGTAGCCATCGCCCGTGGTTACCTAGAACTCGACGGTATTGACATTATTTGCATCCCCTCTTTCGTTGAGGTCATGATTGAGGGGCAAGAGAGGACTGCTGTCCGACTGAGTGTTGAACAGAGGGGGCCTGCTGAGCCGCCTACTCAAGAGACGGAGACAGAAGCAGAGCCGAGCGGGTCATCCTACGACTATTAAAACCCGCTTCACGATAACCAAGGTGATGCCGCCCCCTCGACGGCATCCATAATGACAGTTTGGCAAGATCTCCTGATCCTGACCGCAGCCATTGGGCCTAGCTTGGTCGGCGACCTTCGCCTTATGTCTGACACAGTCAAATCAAGCAGAAAGCGAAGAGCGGGGCCAGTCGGCCTCGCTCTTCGCTTTATCACAAATTGCGCGTTAACTATAACTCACTCGACGAAAATCTCTACGCGCTCATTTTCCTCTTCATCCTCCACATCCACGATTTTTCCCTCTGTACCGGCCTGAATGGCCTGTCTCATTGTCTCCAGATCGATCCCCTCGGGGACGAAACGGGCGCCCATGTGCATCCCCACGTTAATCAAGTTCCAGGGCAAGTTGACGTTGACCTTGTGTCTTCCTGTTTCCAGATCGGAGACGCGAACGCGAAGTCGGCGCGGCTCAGGTTTGCTGCTTGATACAGACTGCGCGGGGGCGCTCTTTTCCTCCCGCATCGCCTCCAGAAGCAGAGCGGCCTCCTCGGCGGTGATCTGCCCGTTCTGGACCATCTTTAGAACTTCCATACGTTCTTCTGGGGCCGTCATTCTTCCCTCGTGTAAACTGCCTGATGCATAACTTCGGCCGGGCGAGGAACTCTATCTACGAAATGCTCTCCAGGCTCGCTTGTATCTTTTCTTCACCGTTAATTTCCACCAACTCCCCGGTGACGGTGAAAATTACCCGTTCACAGATGTTGATCACCCGGTCAGCGGCGCGCTCAAGGTTGTGGGCCACCCACAAAAGATAAGTGGCCTGGTCTATCGTGCTGGGATCGGCCATGATAAAAGTGAGCAACTCACGATAAACCTGATTGTAGAGCGCATCTATCTCGTCATCCGCTTCGGGTATAGCCCGGGCGAGCTCCGCGTCTCTTTGAGCGAAGGCATCCAAAGCCCGCTGGAGCATATCGCGTGCTTTCTCTGCCATGCGAGGTACATCGATCAGTGGCTTGAGCAAGGGCTCGTCCCCCATCATCAAATTGATCTTGGCAATACCCTTTGCATAATCTCCGATCCGCTCCAACTCAGAGACAATGCTCAACACTGCGGCGATGATGCGCAAGTCGCCCGCCATAGGTTGTTGAGTGGCAATAAGCGTCAGCGCATCGCTCTCAAGAGCATAGCGCTTCCGATTCATCTCGCGGTCTTGCTTGATCAGCTGCCGCGACTCCTCCCGATCCCGCTTTTTCAAGCTTTCCACTGAATCGATGATCGCTTGCTCCACCATGTTGCCGAGAATCAGGACTTCGTCCTGTAGACGTTGCAGCTCTTGCTCGAATGTTTGTCTTACCATAAGGAACTCCATTTGTCCCCTGACAGCACATGATGCAGGCCGAGCCAGATGTCAATTAGGAAGTTACCCGCGTACCAATTTTGGCCAAGGCATTGTCATGAAGCTTGCTTCACCCTTTTCCGCAGAATATCAGCCCCGCGATTATTGAGTATCAGGGAAATGAGCAATATCTCTTTCTCCTCTGGGGAGCGTTTCTGGTCAGACTGAATCCTTTGGATGTATTGATGTGCCTCGGCGGGCGATTCAGCGCTGGCCGTCGTCACGAGCCGAGAGATGCGTGCTAGCTCCGCTATGTCCAGAGTGTCGATGATGCTTTCCATCAGCGCGACCCTGTCGCCGACTAGACTGCGCTGAATCTGCCCGACGCAAAAGCTCTGTAGTCGGGTATACAACTCGTTGAGAGGAACGCCCATCCCCTCCTCCGATGCCCCAGCTACAGAGGAAGCTGGCACCGGCTGGATATTGATCCCCCCACGCAGCATAGACTGCCAGCTGAGGCCAACACCCAGAGCCATCCAGATGGATGCTGAGCCGGGCACCAGGGCCAAAGCCATTCCCAGAGCCAAGCAAGCGAAGAGCGCGTTGGCCATCATCAGCAGCCATGCCCCTCCGGTTGAAAGGGCACGCTTGGGCTGTTTGGGGTTGCCGATGATCACCTCGCTGGCCGCCCAGATTATGGCCATCAGGCATGTGACGAGATAGAGGTCAGCGCGCACTGTCGCCAGCCAGTTGAGCACTGCTTGCAATATTTTCATCCCGTCCCCTTGCATCGCTCAGCCCCCGTGTTTCATCTGTTTCTGCCCTTTTTCCGTCAAGACGATCATCTCGCCCGCCTTCAAGGGCTGACGCTCCACCAGACCGTCCTGCTCCAATTTGGACAGAGGCTCGGCGATTTCCTCCGGGAAGGAGTAGGTACGGGCAGCCAACTCGACCGGCAGTGCTGGACCTTTCTTCAACAATGCTTCCAGGATATTTCTCTC
>CAZDYW010000266.1:0-4390 GCA_964509655.1 uncultured Anaerolineales bacterium | reverse complement strand
CTGATTATAAAAGCCACGAAACCCGAAGGGTCTTTGAGTCCCTTCGGGTTTTTGGTTGCCGTCAGGCTTTTTATCAGTTAGTGCCCCTGTAAAGTGTTGTGGGATTACCGCGCTCTATTTGTGCTGTTCTTCTCGTGCCGGATGTCATATCCGGCGGTTAAGGCGGTATCTGGCGATTCCTTAAGGGCGGCAATACCCAACCAAGGTTGGCGTGATGCCAAAAAAGAGGTAAAATTTGAACCAGAAACATATTAGCATTAGTACCTAGTGGATTGGCTAGGATGATGTCATCACGAACGCGGACACCGCGTCACACAGAACGCTTCGATTCTATTGGCATGGTCGCCCGCTGGCAACCGGTGCATCACGGACACGCGCTCGTACTGCGTGCCCTTTGTGACCGCGCTGATCAAGCCTTGATCGGAATCGGCAGCTCGAACAGATATAACTTGCGCAACCCCTTCACGCTCGAGGAGACCGCCGATATGATCCGGCTGGCGCTGCCCAGGCGTGAGAATTACACCCTGATCCCCGTGCCCGACCTCGACGATGGCCCGCGTTGGCGATTGATGATCCGCGATCTGTTTGGGCCGCTCGACCTGTTCGTCACCGCCAACCCCTACGTCGCGAGCTTACTGGCTGAGGATTACCACATAATCAAACCGGTGGAGCTGATCTCGAAGGATGAGAGAATCGCCATCGATGGAACGATGGTGCGCCGAGAGATGGCGCGTGGCACCGCTTGGCGTGATCTGGTGCCCAAAAAGATCGCGGACTATATCGCGCATCGGCGGCTCGATGCGCGCTTTCGCCGCGAGTTCGGATTACAAACGCTGGCGCTAGACGCCACAGATACTACAAGGAGAAGGCTCGATGTACACGTGGGACGGAGATACGAGTGAATGGTATGGCGACGCGAAATATAGCTACAGCCCCGCGGGCGCGGATAAGCGAAGCGCGGCCGCAAAGCGAGCGAGAGCGGGCGGACCGCGCACTTATGAGAAGAAAAGCGGGCCTAACGAAAAGGTAATCGATCCGCAAAAACACATCAGCACCAACTCGGATAACCCGCTCATCATCGCGGTAGACGTGACCGGCTCGATGGCCAGTTGGCCGTTCCAGATCTTTGATCGTCTGCCTTTGCTCTACAACACCCTTTCTCAGTACCGGGATAATCTCGAGATCTGCTTCGCCGCCATCGGAGACGCGGGCTGCGACCGCTGGCCGTTGCAGGTGACCACCTTTGCCAGCGGCTTTGATCTCGAACAGCTCCTCGGCTCGCTGTACGGCGAGGGCGGCGGCGGTGATGCACCTGAAAGCTATGGGCTCTTCGCGCATTGGGTCAACACCCACGTCGAGATTCCTGACCTGGATGAGTCACCATTTCTGATCGTGTTCGGCGACATCACTATGCACCCCAAGGTACCCAAGGAGCAGATCACCCGTTACCTCGGCGACCGGACGCGCCACCGCGTGGATGCCATCGAAGCCTGGCAAGAGGTCAGCAAAACTTGGAATACCTGGTTCCTGCGCCGTCCGACCGGCAAGCCGGGCGACCAGGTCGATAAGCAGTGGGGCCAAGCCATCGGCGAGCAGAAAATCTTTCACATCCAGGACGAACAGCGGGCCGTGGATTATGCCATGGGCCTCATCGCCCGCGCCTGGGGATACTTCGGAGATTTCCAGGATAACATGCGTGCCCGCCAGAGCGAGGAAAAGGTAGCCGAGGTGAGCGAGCCGCTGGCGATGAAATGCCCGCGCTGCGGCGCGCCGATCCCGGTTAAAGTGACCGGTGGCTTGTTCCGTTGCGGCTACTGTGGAACGACCCTGAAGGTCTGAACGCACTTATGAAAGTTCGTGCCATTGTAACCGCTCCGCCTTATGCCCCCTTCCTCGACGCGGTAGCCAGACACCCGCTGGTCTGCGGATTCCGGCTGAATACGGTGATGCCGCTGCGGGGCGGACCGGGCGAGGCGCTCGCAAGACTGCGTGCTCTAGGCCAGCCTTTGTGGGTCGATCTCAAGGGGCGGCAACTGCGGGTGGTCGGCGCGGCCATCCCGCCTTATACGGAAGTGCGCCTGAGCCATCCGATCCGCGTCGAGACGCCGGTGGACGCATTCTTCTCCGATGGTAATGAACACGCGCGAGTCGTGGCTGTCGACGGCGACCGGATCATCCTGGAGGATGGTCCGCGCCGGCTCATCGGGCCTGGGGAATCGGTCAACATCGTCCATCCCTCACTTGAGGTTGAAGGAACGCTCACCGAGACGGATCGCGCTTACATCGCGGCCATGAGGGAAGCGGGCCTCAAGCGCGTTATGATCTCCTACGTCGAAAGCCCAGCCGACGTCGAGGAGGTGCGCGGCTTGCTCCCCGAAGCCGAGATTATGCTCAAGATCGAGACGCGCCGGGGGCTTGATTACGCCCGTGAGCACGGCGACTCACAGGGCCGGCTCATGGCCGCACGCGGCGACCTTTACGTGGAAGTGTTGCGTCCCCATCGAGTCATCGGCGCGCTGCACGAAATCATCGCCGCCGACCCAGAGGCCGTGGTCGCCAGCCGGATCTTCGACTCGCTTGCCCATCACCCCGTCCCGGCGAGCGCTGATATCGGCGACGTGGCCTTTCTGCTCTCGCTGGGGTATCGCACGTTTATGTTCGGCGATATGGTCTGCTTGCAGCGTGACACGGTGCTGGAAGCGCTCAACCTCCTCGAAGCGGTAGCGGGGCAGTTCGGATGAAGCGGACGAACGGTGTCCAAGCGGCACTGGCGCAGATTAACCCGTGCGTGGGTGATCTGGAGGGCAACGTCGAGCGCTGCCTGGCGGCGATAGCGACCGCCCGCAGCCAGGATGCCGCGCTGGTCATCTTGCCGGAGATGGCGGTTCCTGGATACCCACCCCGTGACATCCTCTTCGATCCCAGCTTCGTCGAGGCGGTGACCAAGGCGAACCTCGACCTGGCCCGTCGCGCCCGCGGCGGGCCTCCGGTTGTGGTCGGCACGCTGACGCCAGGCGACCGCAAGCTACCCAACCATCCGGGGCTATATAACGCCGCGCTCCTCTTGGACGGCGGTGAGGCTCGGATGGTCGCCGCCAAGCGGCTGCTGCCCTCCCATGACGTCTTTTTCGAGCCGCGTTGGTTTAGGCCAGGCCCCGCGTTGCCCCCAACTGTCATATCCGGAAAGCGAGTGGGTGTTCTGGTCTGCGAGGACCTCTGGGACGAGGGGTACGACGTTCACCCAGGGGCCGAGCTTGTGGCCGACGGGGCGGAGTTGTTGATCTGCATTTCCGCCTCGCCGTACCGGCAAGGGGTTATGGAGCAGCGGCTTTATCATGCCCGCCGCCAAAGCTGTCCGCTGCTGTACGTCAATCTTTGCGGCGGGAACGACGAGTTGATTTTCGACGGTCGAAGTTTTGTCATCGACGGGAGCGGCGGCGTCATCGCGCGGCTGACCGGGTTCGAGGAAGAGGTGCGGGTGGTTGATCTCGAAGTTGATCGCGAAGCTGACTATGAAAAGGACGTGTCCGTCGGCAAGCGTGAGAACTCAGAGGAGGAGCTTTACCGAGCGCTCGTTTTGGGGGTACGGGATTTTGCGCAAAAGAACTATCTGGAGCGTGCTTTCCTTGGGCTATCCGGCGGGATCGATTCGGCGGTCGTCGCCGTGATAGCCGCCGAGGCGCTGGGGCCAGAGTGCGTCACCGCGATTGCCATTCCCTCACGCTACAACGATCCGCGCTCCACGACGAGCGCAAGGGATCTGGCCGATGCGCTGGGCATTCATTTTGAGGTGGTCGAGCTGGAGCGCTTGCACGTCGCCGCGGAAGAGACGCTGGGCGACCTGCTGGATGGGGGCGTGACGGCTGAGAACATCCAGGCCAGGCTCAGGGCCATGATTCTGATGGGTTTTGTGAACCGCTACGGGGGCATGCTGCTCAACGCCAGCAACAAGACGGAGCTAGCCCTGGGCTATGCCACCATCTACGGCGATATGGCCGGCACGCTCTGCCCGATTGGGGACGTCACCAAGCCCGATGTGATCGCCCTCGCGCATTGGATTAACTCGGTTCGTGGCGTGATTCCCCGCTTCATCCTGGAGCGGCCACCGGCGGCGGAATTGCGACCGGACCAGGTCGATCCCTTCGACTATCCCAAGATCGCTCCGGTTATGGAGCGTCTCGTGCGTGAAAACCGCAGCGACATGGCCCTACGGCGCTCTGAGCACAAGCGTTGGCAGATGGGCGTCATCCTCAAGGTCAGCGAAAAATCCTTCGGCAGCGGCCGCATGATTCCAATCACGAGACGCTAGATGGATGGATTGGTAGGCCAATGCAGTGTAATGATTTTTGACCATCAAAATCGGTAATAGCATCCCTCACCCGCTCCCGCT
>CAZDYW010000265.1:0-4397 GCA_964509655.1 uncultured Anaerolineales bacterium | reverse complement strand
TGCGGGTGGAGTGGCTCTGGAATCCCCCGCAGGTTTTGGATGTTCTGCGCGAATTTAACCTCATCTGAGGCGGATCCGCTCCGGTTGATCTTGCAATGAAAAGTACATTTCTGAGCATAGCAGCAGCACTTTTGATCTTAACATACCCCTTACCCTCCAACCCACCGCCTGACCGGTCAAGCAGTCCCCCCGCGCCCGTCATTGCACACATCCAGTTCGAGACGCCCGCGCAGCTGCGGGCGCTGGCCGCCGAACTGGACGTCTGGGAGGTGCATCACGATGCGGGCTATATCGTGGCCCTCGTACATCCCACTCAACATCAGCAATTGACCGAGAGCGGCTATCGCGTGCAGATAGATCGGCGGCTACCGGCTTATCCCTCCACCATTCCCGATTATCCCTGCTATCGCACCATCGACGAGCTCTACGCCGACTTGGAGCAGGTCGCAGCTGATCATCCCGACATCACTCAGCTCATCGACATCGGCGACAGCTACGAGGGGCGGGACATTTGGGTCATTCGCATCACCAACCGCGCCGTCGCTGCCACCAAGCCCGTTCTTTTCCTGATGGCCAACATCCACGGGCGGGAGCTGATCACCAACGAGGCGGCGATGGTTTTCATCGACTACTTGACCGATAACTACGGCGGCGATGCGGACGCCACCTGGCTGGTGGATCATCACGAGATCCACGTCCTGGTTAGCGCCAACCCCGACGGTCACGTCAAAAACGAGGCTGGATGGCCTTGGGCCTATTGGCGCAAGAATGCCAATCCCGAAAATGGCTGTGCCTACAGCACCTATGGCGTCGATCTGAACCGCAACCACAGCTTTCGCTGGGGATGCTGCGGCGGCTCCAGTGGGAGTTCCTGCGCGGAGACCTACCGTGGCCCCTCCGCCGGCTCGGAGGTGGAGACGCAGGTGGTGCAGGACTACGTGCGCGATCTGTTCCCCGATCAGCGCGGCCCGGAAGATAGCGACGCGGCGCCCGCGGACGCGACCGGCGTGCTGATCACCTTGCACAGTTACGGCGATCTGGTGCTCTGGCCCTGGGGCTGGACGAGTACACCATCCCCCAACCACAGCGGCCTACAAGCTTTGGGGCGCAAGCTGGCGACTTACAACGGCTATGATCCTGATCAAGCCTACGGTCTCTATCCCACCGATGGCACCACGGATGACTGGTCCTATGGCGAGCTGGGGATCGCTTCTTACACCTTCGAGATCGGCTCCGGTAGCGATGGTTTCTACCCCTCGTGCAGCCGCTACGACGAGCTCATTCAACCCAACATCCCCGCCTTCCTCTACGCGGCCAAGGTAGCCCGCACGCCCTACCGCACCGCCCAAGGTCCCGATGCGCTGACCCTCTCCGCCACGCCTGATGCTGTCGCGGGTGAATGGCTGATCCACCTCACCGCTGCCATCGACGATGGCGACAACGGAGGCGACGCTATCGCAGAGGCGGAGTGGTACCTGGATGAGCCGCCCTGGGCCGGCGGGACTGCCGCGCCGCTGGAGGCGGTTGATGGAGCCTACGACGAGGCGGTCGAAGCGGTCGAGGCTGATATCCGGACGGACGGCTGGACGCCGGGGAAGCACACTCTCTTCGTGCGCGGGCGGGACGCTCAAGGGAACTGGGGGCCGATCTCGGCGGTCTTTTTGGAGGTTCAGGATAATCCGGTCGATCTGCAAATTGGAAAGGATGTCTCGGCTTCAGCGGTGCGACCCGGCGAGCGGCTGACGTACACGTTGACCTTGACCAACAACAGTCCTATCTCGCTCACCGGGCTGACGGTCACCGACGCGCTGCCTTCAGCTCTGAGCTTCGTCTCCGCTGCTCCGACTGCCACCTTCGAGGGCGGGCAAGCCCGTTGGTCCGGCATGACCATCTCATCCCAGGCGTGCATTACGTTCTCATTGGCGACGCAGGTGGGGGATGATGTGGCGGGTGGGGCTTTAATTCGCAACGCGGATTACGGGGCGCGGGCGGATCAGATTCCGGATTCCGTGATGGGAAATCTTCCTGCGGATTCCTGGGTGGCGGAGGAGCGCTGGGTGGTCTATCTGTTGCTGGTGTTTAGGAACGCCCGGCTTGATTGGGGGCCTTTCTAGTAAACTTTCCGCTGTCGGTGTATAATGTGCGGAAGTCAAATGACCCTAGTAGAGAAATACCCCTGTCCCAAATGTGGTGAATATCGGCTCGTCTACGATGGCATGCTGGTCTGGCGCAGTGGCTCTCGTCCCCCGCGCAGACTGGCGAGAAAGGAAATCGGCTTTTCGCCACGCGCTGACTATGAGCGAGAGCGTTGCTACCATTGTGAAAATTGCGGCGCCGAGTTCTTCGAGGACGTGGACTCAAGTGTCATTCGCCTTTATGAAGAGGGCGGTAAGGGCGTGTATGAATTTTGATCATCAGAGCCGAGCATCTCTGTGAAGGATTACTCGCTACACTGATCGTCATCGGTCTAGCTCTTCTGGGCACAGGTTGCGCGAAGCTCACGCCTTCCCCTGCGCCCACAATCACAGTCCAAGCGAGCGAATCGCCCACCGTTGTTCTTGCCGCGACGAAGTTTCCAGACACAGCGACACTCACTGTAATTACAACTTTCACACCAGTCCCTACTCCGGCCTCCACCGCCGATTTCGGGCCAGAGGCAGCGTGGGATGCTCCCAGCGAGTTCTACTCCGAGTTTGATGATTGCTGGCGTGATACGTCGGCAGATCCGCCCGAATGTCTCATCTCCACTATGCAGAACTGGGGAGCTTCACCTCAAGCTGTGAAACTCGCCGAGTTGTTGGATGGAGATGGGTTTGCGGAGTCTTACGAAGAGTGTGGCACTGTAGACGTAGCGCAGGTATTTCATCTTCCCAGACCTTACGTTGTCTATCAACATGTGCTGGTCAATGGAAAGCCGCGAGTGGTTTATGCGCTCGATGACCTGGGTGAGATCGATATCGCACAGGACCCGCTTTATCCCGACCTGGCGAAAAAATATCCCGATCTCAGGATTGAGGGAACGCCCAGTACCGTTTTCGAGGGTATGGAGCAACTACCCCAGGGAGGCCAGCGTTTCATCTTCAGCTATAATCTCGTGGATGGTTGCCGTGTCTGCCGAACGGGTGGTCGTGCTTTTGTCGCTTTTGATTTCGATCACGCCGGACAGTTCCTCGGTACGGAGTTTTTGTACCTGGAGGAGTGATGGAGGAGGTGAGTTATGGTGAGCCTGGGCATAGGAATGGCACCGAGGGAGTTTGACTGCCTTATTTGTCAGCGCCATTTTACACGCTTCTGCGCGGACATGATCCTTCCGGAGTATTCAATCTGCGACCAGTGTCTGGCGGAACTCCGACCATTGGAGGGGGATGAGCTCAAGAGACGTGTATCCCAGCGTCTGGCCGAGAGCGGATCACAGCGCGGCAAGGGTTTCGAGGACGAAATCGTCCGCGCCATCCAAAGAGTCCAACAGCTATGATCCGAGTGAGCAACTTGATGGCCTTGATCATTGTGGTGTTTTTGGTTGCAGCCTGCACCGCTGCTGAAACTACCATACCGCCGCCGACAGAGATGCCCGTGGCGACCTTGCCGATAGCCACGATTCCCCCCACCTCCACCCCAGAACCCGTACCGAGCGCGGTCGAGTTGGCGACTGATACGCCCTCTCCTCCGCCCCCAACGGCTACAGTTTCCCCGTCCCCAACTCCTTCCCCGCTGCCTCCCCCTGAACCGCCGAGCGATGCCGATGCGCTTGAACTGATCTATCCAGATGAAGATATCGCCGCGTATAAGGTCATACTATCCGCGCCCTTTCGACAGGAGGGATGTGAAAAACATCTTGTTCTCACCGACAATATGCTCGTCGATCATTGCCCTTCCTGTCCGCTCCACATTGATGCTGCCTTGTTCGTTCTCCGCGATGGCGCCTGGCAGCTAGACAACTTGCACCAGGTCGCCGCCGAATTTTCCACCGCTCTCAATAACTCGCCTGCGGCTGAGGTCATCCCTTTCGGGCCGGAAAAGGATGGCGTTGTCTTCAGCGGCGGTTATCAGGGGCAAGGTCATCTCGTTTCAACCGCCATCTATGTGACCGATGTGGATGGACAGTTCAGGCAAGTTCTCTCCCTGACTACTTTCGAAAGTAACAGGCTCAGCGATGCCTGCTTTGAGCAGCAGCTTTGCTATGAGCATAAAGCGACGGTTGACTTCATCCGGGGGCGTAATCCCATTTACGATGACATTCGCGTCACCGACAGTGGCACGAAACTCGTCGATGACCAGCCGGTCGAATTCACGGAGGTGGTGACTTATACATTTTCTGGAGCGGCGTACATACCTGCCGATGGATAGAAGGACAACCCCAATCGCGGTAGTTTCCCTCTTGGGTGTTGTTGCTCTTA
>CAZDYW010000264.1:0-4398 GCA_964509655.1 uncultured Anaerolineales bacterium | reverse complement strand
TTGCGGATTGCGGATTATCGGCGCGGTATTTTCGCCAGCACTTCCCATCCCAGGGATTCTAGTTCCTCTGCCTCGCGGATGTAGGGGTCCAGGTAGTGCCAGAGGAAGGCCAGGCCGGCTCCGGCGAGGAGCGCGGTTGCGATTTTGATCGCCGGTCCCATCAATTGTGCTCGCAGGCTGGGCGGTAGCGGGGTCGGGATGGGCGCGTCCAATTGTCGGAAGGCTGGCCCGATGCCTTCAATTTGGGGATAGTAGGACGCGGCATTCTCGGTCAGTTCGGCGCTGATCGCGTCGGCCATAGCGACGATCTGCTCCGCGTCGGGCCAGGTGAGGTAGATGACCAGGATAGACTGGGCGTTGTCGGTGATGATGGCCCCTTGCACCCCACCGGCGGGGACATCGTGACCGGAGGCCGCCAGCCGTGCGGCGACCGCCTGCGCGAAGATGCCGGTCTCGGCCGCGTCGGCCAGGCCGTTGGCGATATACTCGGAGGTCAGCCAGGGATAGTAGCGGTCGTAATCGACGCTCAGTCCGGCCGGCTCGGTGCCCGCCGAGAAGCGCATTACCACGCGGTAATTGGTGGCGGGCGGGGCATATGTGGCGACGATGTAGATTATCACCACGAGCGCGGGCGCGACGACGAGCCACCAGCGGCGGGTCAGAATCTTCCAATAAGTCCGTAATTCCATCTTTCCTCCAGTGATTTTCGAGGGGAAGTTGTTTATCCCCGTGCTACCGTTTCCAAAAAGGTCATCAACTGGCGTTTGAAGACTTCTACATCGAAGCGCCGGGCATTCTCCACACACTCGCCGGGGGATACTGCTTCTGCCTCGAAGGCGCTCACGGCGGCGGCCAAGGCCTCCGGTGTCTGCTCGCGGAAGAAGATGCCCGTCTGCCCCTCGACCACCGTGTCCAGCGCGCCGCCGGCGCCGTAGGCGATCACGGGGCGCCCGGCGGCCTGGGCTTGCACCGGCGTGATGCAGAAATCCTCCAGCCCCGGCAAGATGTAGGCTCGACAACGAGCGAACAGATCCGGCAGATCATCGTCGGGCACGCGCCCCAGGAAAGTGATATTGGGATCGGCCAGCGCCTGCAAAGTTTCCCGATCCCGTCCGGCGCCGGCGATGACCAGCGGCAGGCCCAGTTGGTTGAAGGCCCGCACCGCCAGATCGAGCCGTTTGTAGGGAATGAGGCGGGAGACGATGAGGTAGAAGCTGTCCCGCGTGGAGCTGGGCTGGAAGCGCGTCGTCTCCACCGGCGGGTGAATGATGACCGATTCGCGGTTGTAGTAGCGGCGGATGCGAGCTTGCACTTCGTGGGAGATGGCGATGAAATGATCCACCCCCTGAGCGGCCCGATAATCCCAGCGGCGCAGCAGTTTGATGAGCGGGCGGAGCGCGATCTTGAGCGCGTCGGACAGCGCCTCGCGGGCAGCGTAAGCCTCGAAGTCCCAAACGTAGCGGGTGGGAGTCAGGCAATAGCAGACGTGAGTTGCGGGGCCGGTCTGCACGCTATGGCAAAAGCCGGATTTGTTGCTCAGCACGAGCTCATAATCGGAAAGGTCGAGCCCGCCGAAGGCCAGCGGATAGAGGGGCAGATAGGGTTGATGGTGGCGGTAAATGTGCGGCAGATGATCCATCCAAGTGGTGCGGATGTCCCACGAGCGGTAGGCCCTGGGCATGCCCTCGCGCCAGTACATCGAGGTGTGGATGGGAGCCTGGGGGAACATCTCGGCGAGCGTTTCCAGGACATCCTCGGCGCCGCCGAGCTGATTGAGCCAGTCGTGAACCAGGGCCAAGCGCAAAATTAGCTCCTCGCTTCCCTGTTCTGGACGCGAAGCACCTGACGCACACAATTAATCATCTCAGTCGCCAAGGCGTCGAATTGTGGGCAACGGTCACGCAGGATTTGGAGATCGATGTGTTCAGCGATAACTTCAACAAAGCGATCAGCGCTAGGCTCAATGTTATTTGTGAGTTCGACAATCAAATGATTCAGATGCACTTTAGGGTTCGGTAGAGTCTCCGGAGCAGGCTGGCGTGGCACTGCTTGATCGCCGTAGGTGAACTCCAGCAAAGCGGCACGTATGGCCTGCTCGTCGGCCAAAAGCCAAGCTTCGATTGAGCGAACAGCAACTCCGAGCGCGAAACAAAGCGGGCTGGGTTGTGCCTGTTCGCGGGCTTTTCGCAAGGCAGTTAATCGAGTCGTTATCCTAGTATCGTCACTGTCAACGACGCTCACGATGATCGCTGCTCCCAATTCGTTCAATACAAGAACATCGTCCGGCAGTGCGGCAATTAGCCCATGACCTCGTTTCATCCAACTGGGAGGTGGAGGCAGTGGTTCGAGGGTTGCTGTGCCCTCGAAAGTATTCGCCACTAGCCGAGCGAGAAGAACGGGCACAACTCGATAGTCGAAGGGGCCTTCTAACGAGTATCCGATCCGAATCCTTCTCAATGTACCAAGCTCCCGCTGGCGTAGACCTCTCCAAGTGTGTACGTTCCCTGTTCTAACAACTCGCGCAGAGTCGGGCGATCATCCAAATTGACTCGCTCGAAGTGCGTGGCGCCCTCAAGCATACGTGCCTGGACCAACTCGGATGGCTCGGACAGATCGACCAGATAGGGCGAATGGCTGTTAAGCAATACCTGGACAGGATTGTGCTTACGTTGGCTCATCCCACGTAGCAGGTTGATGACGAAACTCAACAGGTGGGGATGAATACCATTCTCTGGCTCCTCCAGTGCGATCAGCGCCGGCGGCTCCGGAGAGTAGGCCAGGGTCAACAACGCCAGCACCCGCAGCGCTCCATCGGAGACGACACGGGCGGGCACGGTCTGCCCATTTTGTTCGAAGACCAGAGTAAGGCGACCGTCTCCACTGTCTCTGGCTCGGACCCCGGTCAAGTCAGGGATAGCACGATGCAATTCACGCTGGATGGCTTGAAATCGTTTCTGATCCTCCGTGTTGAATTCGGCCTCGCGCTCCAGGGTCGAGAGAACAGTAGGGAGACCAGCCCCGTCTGGTTCAATGTCCCAAGAGCTTATATCGGCTGAAGGAGCTCGAATAGCTTGAGGGTTAGGGAGAAAGACTCGCCATGAAGACAATGCCTCTCTTACTGCCAGGACGAAGCCGTAACTAGTATCCTGAACCTGGGCCAGGGCCGTCCGCTCCATATGTTCCAGTCGATATTCTGTCTCTAAAGTCAATCCTCTTGGTCCACCCCTAACCAGGACGTTGCCGTCGCCTCTACCGACATCAAACTCTGTCTCAATACTTCTCCACAAGGGCCTTTCCATACTGTTTAGTAAGGTTAACCCTTCACCGGCTGATCGTAGCCGCCGTCGAAGTGAGTCAAACTCGAGATGGAATTCATACTTGGCTCCAGAGACAGTATTCTCACCGAGGCGTCCCGATACAGTGTTTTCGTCAAAGGACAACTCGACCCCCATCCGTTTAGGTCCAGGCTCGTAGCCGGCCCAGAAAGCATCAGCCGGATCCCCTCGATGTGCAGTAAAGGCGTCTTTGAAGGATTGCCTGGCTAAGTTCGAGACGAGTTGTAACAAGTCGAATAAGTTGCTTTTGCCGGAATTATTGGGGCCGACGATGATGGTCAGCGGGGAGAGGGATAGCTCGATGCCTGCCCCTGGAGCAAAACTCTTGTAGCCTTCAGCCTTAATCTGGGTTAGCATTTTTTGCCTTTATCATCACTGTTTGACTGCGCGATACCGAGGGCTTGCCACCCTTTCAATCTCTGTAATGGTCGCCAGCTCAGCCGATGGATCGGCACCGGCCCCAGGCGGGCCAGAGCCTCCCGGTGTTGAGGGGTGCCATAGCCCTTGTGCCGCGCGAATCCGTAACCGGGGTAGGTGTGGTCCAGCTCGACCATCAGCCGATCTCGCTCCACCTTGGCGACCACGCTGGCGGCGGCGACGCTGAGACAATGGACATCGGCCTTGGGCAGCGAGCGTTGCGGCAAATTCAACTCCGGCAGTCGCACGTGATCCACCAGCAGCGCGTCCACTCGCTCGCCCAGCTCGGTCACGGCGCGTCCCATGGCCCGCCGCGTAGCTGATAGGATGCCCCACTTGTCGATCTCGGTCGGTTCGCCCCAGCCGACCCCGACCGCCGTGGCCGCCTCTCGGATCTCGGGGAGGAGCGCTTCCCGCCGCGCCGGGCTGAGTTGCTTGGAATCGCGCACCTCGCTCAGCGCTTCGAGCAAATCCGCCCGTTCCAGTGGCAAAATCACAGCCGCCGCGCAGACCGGCCCGGCCCAAGCGCCGCGCCCGGCCTCGTCGATGCCAGCCACGTAGGCGTATCCGGCAGCACGCAGTGTCAGTTCCTCGTCAAGACTAGGCACCATCAAAGCTCCCATTATCACCCGTCACTTGCCACTTG
>CAZDYW010000263.1:0-4399 GCA_964509655.1 uncultured Anaerolineales bacterium | reverse complement strand
CTTCCGGCAAGGAAGCACTTTCGGTTTGAGATCACTTTCGGGTTAGACTTTTTGGTTCTGGCTTCGCCGGGTTGGGGAAGTCACAAGTAGAGAGATGTCAATGAGCAAAAGAACGGATCGCAAAAAAGTCATCCTCATCACCGGCGCTTCCTCCGGAATCGGCAAGGTCTGCGCCGAGCACCTGGCCCAGGAGGGCCATCTGGTTTTCGGCACCAGTCGCCGCGCACCATTCCCACCAGAAGCGCCGCGCCCCGGTCGTCCTCGCATGCTCCAGATGGACGTGAACGAGGAGGAATCGGTTCAGCGTGGGGTGGATTTTATACTGGAAGAAGCGGGTCAACTTGACGCCGTGGTGAATAACGCTGGGTTCGGCATCGCCGGTGCGGTGGAGGATACCTCAATCGATGAGGCCAAAGAGTTGTTCGAGACCAACTTCTTCGGCGTGATGCGCGTCTGTCGAGCCGTCCTCCCTGCGATGCGGGAGCGCCGGTCGGGCTTGATCGTGAACATCAGCTCCCTGGCTGGTTTGATCGGATTGCCCTATCAGGGCCTGTACAGCGCCACCAAGTTCGCCATCGAGGGCCTGACAGAAGCGCTGCGCATCGAGGTGCAGCCGTTCGACGTTCAAGTCGTGCTCATCGAGCCGGGCGACATCCGCACATCATTCACTGACAACCGCCGCATGGTCGCGGGCGCGGAGGCTTCGGTTTATGCGGATGATTGCAAGCATATGATGGAAACCGTGGAGATCGACGAGCGGAACGGGGCTCCCGCGGAGGGAGTCGCTTACTTGCTGGCTCGCATCATCGCCCATCCTGCGCCCCGACTGCGCTATCGGGTCGGTCCGCTGACGCAGAAAATAGCCGGTGCGCTGAAGGGTGTGATACCGGGGCGGCTCCTTGAGTGGGCTTTGACGCAATACTACCTGCGCTGATAACCCCACTACCAGCGATAGCTGTCCGGGTGGGGGGTGAAACTCCGACGTCGCTTCTTCTCGCCGTGGCGGCGCTTATCCTCCAGTCGCCGTCGCTCCGACGCCGCCGTGGGCTTCGTCCTGCGGCGGGTTTTTGGTTTCTGAGCCGCCTTGCGGATCAGTGCGACCAGTCGATCCAATGCTTCCTGTCGATTACGCGCCTGGGAGCGGCGATTGCTGGCCTCGATGAGCAATTGTCCATCCTTGGTCATCTGGTTTCCGGCCAGTTTAATCAGTCGCTTGCGGACGGGATCGGGCAGCCCCGCATTTTCCACGTCGAAGCGGAGTTGCACCGCTGTGGCGGACTTGTTGACTTTCTGGCCGCCCGGCCCCGAGGCACGGGTGAAGTTCACGTCGATGGCACTCTCATCAATGGCGATTCGTTGTGTGATTCGTATCATTTTTTCAGTTGCAGGTTGCAAGTGGCAAGTTTGTAGCGAGCGGGACTCCGTGCCCGTTCGCGTGCATTTTGTGCGGGCTTATCCTCCCTGGAGTTATCCTGATTTCCCAAATCGTCCGTTCTGAGTAAAATATGAATGGCCTGTGTCCACGCGGCCCACTCAAGTCTGGGGTTGCGAAGCCCATCTTAGCTGGACCTATAATCCGAAACAGCGGGCGGGATAATCTTCAAGGAGGAATAATGCGCGGTAGTTCGAAGTTCAAAACATTGACGCTCTTCATCACGCTGGCGTTGGTGCTGACGCTGGCGGCCCCGGCGCTCGCTCAAGGCTCGACCACCCACATCGTCCAGCGCGGCGAGAATCTGTTTCGCATCGGGCTGCGCTATGGCGTGACGGTGAACGCGATAACGGCGGCCAATGGACTGAGCAATCCCAGCCGCATCTACGTTGGGCAGCGGCTGATCATCCCCACTTCGACAAGCTCAGGACACAGCAGCGGCGGCAGCCCGTCCAGCCCATCCACGCCTTCATCGGGGGGACACGTCGTGCAGCCCGGCGAGAATCTGTATCGCATCGCGCTGCGTTACGGCACTAGCTACCAGGCGCTCTCGGCGGCCAACGGTATCGTCAACCCCAACCGTATCTACGTCGGCCAGCGGCTGAACATCCCCTCTTCGACAAGCTCAGGACGCAACGGCGGCTCCGCGCCATCAGGCCCAGCGTCGCCCCCCTCCGGCGGTCACTCTGGGCGTTGGATCGATGTGGACCTCAGCGCCCAGCGCGTCACCGCTTACCAGGGGAACACCGCAGTGCGCAGCACCTACGCCTCGACCGGGCGCTCCTACACACCGACCCCGACGGGGCAGTATCGCATCTACGTCAAATACACCTACGCCGACATGTCCGGCCCCGGCTACTACCTGCCCAACGTGCCCTACGTGATGTATTTTTACCGGGGCTACAGCTTCCACGGCACCTACTGGCATTCCAACTTCGGCGTCCCGATGAGCCACGGCTGCGTCAACCTGCCCACGTCGGAGGCGCAATGGCTCTATTCGTGGGCCTCGGTGGGCACGCTGGTCAACATTCACTATTAGGGCCAGTGTAAAGGCCGCGCTCGCGCACGTAAGCTTCCACCGCTGGCGGGATCAAGTAACGCAGCGGCAAGCCCTCGCGCACCCGTCGCCGCAGATCGCTGCCGGAGATGTCGAGGTAGGGCGCATCGATCCACCGCAGGCGCTCCGGCAGCCCGGTGATCTTTTCCCCCAGCGCTTCCAGATCCACATCGCAGCCAGGGCGTTTCATTACCGCCAAAAAGGCTTGCTGCACGATAACGTCAGACCTCCGCCAGGTATCCAACTGGGCCAGGCTGTCACCGCCGATCAGAAAATAGAGGGTCGCTTGGGGGAATTCCCGCTGCAAGAGGGCCAACATATCGACCGTGTAGTGAGGCCCCGGCCGCTCCAGATCCACGCTTGACATAGCGAAAGAGGGATTGTCGGCGATGGCGGCCTCCACCATCGCGGCGCGGTGATGGGCCGGCGTGACCGGCCGTTTGGGCTTATGGGGGGGCTGTCCGGCCGGGACAAAAAGCACACGGTCGAGCCGCAACTGAACCAGGGCGTTCTCCGCCAGAACCAGGTGCCCATAATGCGGCGGGTCGAACGTGCCCCCCAACACACCCAGCCTGAGCTTGGCTACTCCTCCCACACCAACTCCGTCTTGCCGAAATGGACGGTATCACCCGGCTGTACGCCGGCCTCCCGCAGCGCATCCATGACGCCCATACTCTCCATCACGCGCTGGAAGCGGCGCACCGATTCGTTCAAGTTCCAAACCGTCATATCGGCCAGACGCTCCACGCGCACACCATGCACCCGCCAGCCATCGCCCGCACGGGTGAGGGTGAAAGTCTCCTCATCCTCGTCCAGACGGAAGACGGGTAACCGCTCCGGCTCTTTCTCCTCCTCCGGCGCCTCGGACAACATCTGCGCCGCGCGGTAGAGTAGCTCCCTCGCGTTTTCCTGCGTCGCTGCGGAGATGGCCATCGCGGGGTAGCCCTGGGCCTCAAGCTCCTCTTCCACCTCCGGCCAGCGCTCTCGCGCCTCCGGTATATCGATCTTGTTGAAGGCCACCAGTTTGGGCTTGCGCGTCAGGCTCTCGTTGAAGGCGGCCAATTCCTCGTTGATGGCGGCGAAGTCGGCCAGCGGATCGGCCGATAGCCCGTCGATGAGGTGGATCAGCACACGGGTGCGCTCGATGTGGCGCAGGAACTCGTGCCCCAGCCCCTTGCCCTCGGAGGCGCCCTCGATCAGACCGGGGATATCGGCGAGGACAAACTCGGTCTCCGGATCGAGCGCTACCACGCCGAGGTTGGGCTGTAGTGTGGTGAATGGATAAGCCGCGATTTTGGGCTTCGCGGCAGTCGTCGCGGACAGCAAGGTCGACTTGCCAGCGTTGGGCATGCCGACCAGCCCGACATCGGCCAGCAGTTTCAGCTCCAGCCGCAGCCAGCGCTCCTGCCCCGATTCGCCGTGCTCGGCGAGGCGAGGGGCCTGGTTAGTGGACGAGACGAAGCTGGCGTTTCCCCGTCCACCGCTTCCGCCATGGGCCACGGTCAGCTCTTGCCCCGGCTCGGTCAAATCGCCCACCATCTCGCCGCTCTCGGCGTCGTAGACCATGGTGCCCGGCGGCACGCCTATGCGCACGTCCTCGCCGGAAGCGCCGCGCTGATTCTTGCCGCGTCCGTGCTCGCCGCGCGGCGCTTTGAAATGCACCTTCTTGCTGAAGCGGTAAAGCGTGCTCAGGTGGGGATCGGTGTAGAGCACCACATCGCCGCCGTCGCCCCCGTTGCCCCCGGCCGGCCCGCCGTGGGGAACAAACTTCTCGCGCCGGAAAGCGACACAGCCGTCGCCTCCGTCGCCTCCTTTGACATGAATTTTGGCTTCATCATAAAACATAGCTTGGATAGGATACCGTAAATAGAGCGGATGTCAAATGTGCGGATTGCAGGTTGCAGGTTGCA
>CAZDYW010000262.1:0-4409 GCA_964509655.1 uncultured Anaerolineales bacterium | reverse complement strand
AGGAGCCATACTCCAAGATGTTCAGCCCTTCGTCCAATGTGAATGTATCAGAGACAGGCGGTGTGTTTTCAACGTGAAATTCTTTGAACAGATACACTCTCTTGGAAGCCGGCACGGTGGTGGTATACACCACGCTGGGGACGTTCCAGGTCAACGTACCTGCGGTTTGATCAAAAGTCCCGTTGCCACTATTGACCTCAGCATCTCTCAGTTCCATGTAGGCCGATGGCCACGTTTCTGTTAGCGTGCCGTTCCATTCAAAGTCGCAATGGACCACGTCCATGATCCAGATGGTGTCACTGACGACGACGTCGAAAGGGCCATCCGCCGAGTTGTAAGGCCCATCTCTGTTGATCCAGACATTCTTCTCCCAGGAGCAACCCTCGCTCCAGTGAAACTCGACCGGTTGATCGAAAACTTCGTAATCGTAGATAGCCAACTGGTCGTCCAAAGTGAAAGTCTCCGACACGAGATGTGCGCCGGTGACGTGGTACGTTCTCGTCAAGACGACGGTCGTGGAGGCCGGTACAGTGGGAGTAATGTCCCATTCCAGAGAGACATCGATTTCCACAATGTCCCCGTGGGTAGCCTGGGACTGTTTCAACTCCAGATAACTCGGCGACCACGTTCCTACCAAGCCGCCGTCCCAGTCAAAGTTGCAGTGAACCACATCCCGGATCTCCACCGTGTCGCTGATGGCGACATCGAATGGCCCATTTTCTTGAGAGTAAGGCCCCTCGCCGTTGATCCAGATACTCTTCTCCACCGTACATACCGGCACGACCTCTGTCACATGCACGCTGGCGCTGACCGAAGTCGAGTAGGCGCGCGTATTGCCGGCCGAGGTCGTGAACTCACCCTCCAGCGTGACCGTGTTGGTCAAGGTCGTGCTCAGCGCGAGGGTATCTGACACCTCGGCTTCGACAACAATGATACTGACGTGGCCGGGGCCCAGTGTATCCGGTAACGGAGGAGCGCCGTCCGACTTGAGACCAGCGGGCAATTCCTCCTCGAGTCTGGCTCTGTTCACCGCTACTCGGCCCGTGTTAATCACCCCGATGCGCCAGATCACCCGACCACCAGGCGTCACCTCTGCGCTGTCCGCAATCTTGAACAGTAGTATCTCTGGCTCGTAGAGGGCGGGTATACTGGATTCGACCGGCGGGATAGGTTCGGGCTCTGTATCCGGGTCGTTGTCGTGGTCCGTCTCCCCTTCCACCCGGTTGGATATTTCCTCTCCATCAACGGGGCCTTCTTTACAGGCGCAGAGGGTAACCTGGACCACACTGCCTGATGGCAAACCCTCCGGCAACCGAATAACCGGATTGGAAGGATCGCTGTCGTCCACCTCCACGGTGATCGTAGGCGGATGAGTGTTCCAATCCCAGTCACAGAGAAACCAGCCATCTGGAAGTGTGTCGCTCAACACTGTAGGCCCACGAGGCTCGTCTTCGAGGTTATCGATCAAGATGTTCCAGCAATAGCGGTTGAAGAACGGGTCTGGGATCAAGGGACCAGAAAGCGGATTCTTGCCCACGCCAAACGGGCTGGTGAGTGGAGGCGTGGGATGCAGCCAATCTAACATCACCGTCTCCTCGCGCTGACCGCTGGAAGAGCCAAACTCCTGATACTCAGGATCTCTGCCACGGACCAGATCCTTCCAGTGGGTGATCGAGGTCATCTCGCACGTTTCCCAGTCAATTTTGTGGGTTACATTTATTTCTTTGCCTCGCGGGGCTTTGGGGGAAGCTGTGTCAACGCGCATGCCATTGCTGGTCATATGAGTCTGTGTGCTGGCAGCGGCCGAGGTCAGTTTATACTCGTAGTGACGGTTGTAACCGCCAGCAGGCGCGTCCGCCGTCGGCGCGCCGCGCGAGCGTCCCCAACCGGCAGCGGCCTGGAAGCCCGTCGGAGCGTCATAGTCGTCGCTGGGATCATCCACGCGGATGCCGTTGACGTGTACGCGGAAGCCCACGTCTCGCAGGCCCGGCTCCAGCTCTGGATGGTGCATATCGGTGGGCACCTGCGCAGCGTCGCCCTCGGCATAGACCCAGATCTCGATGTAGTCGCGGTCATAGATGTCCTCGCCGGAATCGTAGGCCCCGTTGAAGTCCACCTCGAAGTCGTCGTAGGCCAGGTAGGTGTTGGCCGCGTAAACGTCCTCGCCGAGATCGTACTGCCCGTTGGGGGCTACCTCGCCGTCGTCGTAGCCGAAGTGGTGCGCACTGGCCGAAAGCCGGGCGCCGGAGACACCATCGCTCATATCGCCCAGTAAGATGACGCTATCCGCGGCACTGCTGAAAAGGCCGTCGCCGTCCTCATCGATCCACAGCCCGTCGCCCGTGCTCCAGAACCAGTCGTCATCCGCGTCGTACCAGAAGACGTTATCCGTAAGGGCGAAAGCAGTCTGGCCGTGACGGGTAGTGTTCTCACTGCCAGCGCCTCCAGACAGAGAGCCATCGCCGTCCACCAGATCGACCTGGAGCAGCTTTCCGGCCTCGCCGCCGGTCATATTGCCGCGCACCAGCAGCTCATCAGCGTCATCTTCGAACTCGCCGTTGCCGTCGGCGTCGATCCACAGGCCATCCCCCTTGTTCCAATCGCCGTTGCCGTCGGCGTCCCAGTGGTAGACCGCGTCGTCAGCCTGGAACCATGTGTTGCCGTCGATGCGGGTCAGATCTTCGTCGCCACGATCGTCGGTAGCCACGCCGTCGCCGTCGACCAACCAGGACCAACGGTCATCGAAGTAGTTCCAATCGTAGATCTCGTCACCGTCGAGGGTGCCAATATCCTCACCGTCATCCCATTGCGCGTTACCATTTTCGTCGTTGTAGGTGAAATTGTAAGTCGGAGCGGGGCCATCGCTGTTGAGCTCGCGACCGGTATCTCCATCTACAGGTGCGGCCCACATACCTTTGAAGATGACTTGATCGCTGCCAGCATTGTAGATGCCATCGTCGTCCACGTCGAGCCAGAGATAGTCCAATCCTCCAGACCAGGTATCGGTAAAGGCCGCTTTCCAGTAAACGTCGTCGTCGGTAGTGAACCAGCGCCCAAATAGCTGCACGTTCAAAGTGTTGCTGATGGGATTGGTAAATGGCCGGAAGCCGATTTCGGTCTGGTCTCCAGAGTCCTCTGTGGCAGTACCGTCGCCGTCAATCCAGATGGACTCGGCGTCCACGATGAAATCGTTATGCATAAACACGGTGTTGGTGGTGTTGGCGATGTAAATGTGAGCGAGAACCTGTTCGTTGTAGGGAACGAGCGGGTCATAGATGACGCGCTGTATAGGGGCGCCGAGGAACTCTCCCTCGCTATCTACCAGATAGATATCCTCGCCATCGTCGTAGCTGTTATCGTCATCTATCTCGGCGTCGTTGTAGGCGACGGCTGTTTCGCCCGCCAGGGCGTCCACGAGAGTACCTGCGCCGGGTGTGGGAGAGCCGACGATAATGGCGTCTTCATCCTGATCATAAACGCCATCGCCATTGTCGATCCAGAAAGCGTCCCCGGCACCGGCCTGACCGTCGCCATCGACGTCCTCGTAACAAACATTGTCGGCGGCGTCGAACGGCTTCTGCTCGATGAATTTGGTGGGGTGAGCTCTACCGACGCCATTCGTGGCGGTGCCGTCCCCGTCGATGAGAGCGCCGGTAAAGACGCCATCGATGACCGGAGGTCCCCCTGCTATAACGTCGGCACATGCATAAACGAGATCCTGTTCCTCGTCGGTGGCCATGCCGAAACAATAAGAGCCGGTCAGGTCAGGATTTGCGATCCCGGCGTCCTCTTTTCCCGGGTTGACCGAGGGCGGCCCCCAGAAGTCAACCCGTATCCAGACTCCTGCAGGGATCATGTCGAATCCGTGCGTGTCGCTGATGGTCAACCTCACTTGTCCATCGGGTATCCACGATCGGGTCGCCTTCGTGTTCATTCCATCAGGAGAGCCTGACCAATATGGATCGGGAATGATGGTGAGGTCGTCGGTAATAACTTGATCGCGTTCATTCGACCAGGCCACGTTCGCCACTTCCAGGGGAGCGGTACCAAGATCATCGATCTGGCTCGTTCCCGTATAGCCTTCGCGCCATTGGATCCACACCTCCCCCGGCAGGGGTAGACCTGTCGTTGCCTGAAACACGAAAACGAAGTGGGCGCCCATTCTGACGTTAGGAGGCTCAACGTGAGCCTCGGTGTTTCTGATGTCAATTGGAGCTAATCCTCCAGCACCCATAGACCTGGACAAAACCTCATGGTGTACGGATACAACATCTTGCAATTCGGCGGCCAGCACCGGTTGGGAAACCTCAGAGCTAAGCACTGCTGTCCAAAGCACCGTGAGCAGCGCCGCCGCAATCACTACAGCGATCACACTCATAAACCATCGTCTGTTCATCTCGCTTCCTCCT
>CAZDYW010000261.1:0-4411 GCA_964509655.1 uncultured Anaerolineales bacterium | reverse complement strand
ACGGCGATGTTATCGCGCCCCCCGGCTTGATTGGCGGCGTCGATCAGTGCCTCACAAGCGGTCTGAGGCGAGAAGGCTTTTGTGATAATATCCAGAATATCATCCGCGCCCACAGCACCCCATAGACCATCGCTGCAAAGCAGTAGACGCCCCCCTTCTGGGAGAGCGTGCATGTGAGTATCCACCTCCAGCTCACCCTCCTGCCCGATAGCGCGGTAGAGCACATTCTTCTGCGGATGAACAGCGGCCTCGTCAGCCGTCAGTTGTCCCAGCCTGACTAACCGGTCCACTAGCGAGTGATCGTGCGTGATCTGTTTCAGCCCGTTGTCGGTGATAATATAGGCGCGGCTATCTCCCACATGTGCGATGTAGGCTTGTGGGCCGACGACCAGAGCGTAAGTCAGCGTCGTCCCCCCGCCGGGTACTTCTGTGGCCACGGCCCGGTTGGCCGTCTGTGCGGCCTCTATCAATACCTCGTTCAATGTAGGCTGATCTGCGTTGTGCTCTTGCCCTTTTTGCCTGATGGTCGGCAAGTAAAACTGTTGGATGATGTGTTGAGCTACACTTCTCGCGGCCAGGGAGCTGGCTACCTCCCCGGAGCGATGGCCCCCCATCCCGTCCGCCAGGATGAAGAGTCCAAAGGGCATCGTCTCTTCATCTCCATCCTGTACGGCGGTGATGACCAGCGCGGTGTCCTCGTTGTGGCTGCGCACCACTCCCACATCGGTGCCCCACCCCACTTTGATCCGGGAATGATTGGATTGCGAGATCGGTTCGGGTTGAGGGGTGGGCTGTTCTGGTTCTGTTTCTTCTGCCTTGGGTTGGGCGGGAGTAGGCTCTCCCCATCCTAGAAGCTTGCGTAAAAATGACATAATCCCTTTTCCTTAGGCGGGGAGCGCGTAGAGGTTGTGGTCGGAGGAACCGACATAGACAACGCTATCCACCACTGTGGGGGAGCCTATCACCGGCCCCTCCGTCTGGAAGCTCCAGCGCAGGTCGCCGTTCTTGGCGTCCAAGCTGTAGACCTTTCCATCGATGGATCCGAAGTAAACCGCTCCCTCGTAGAAGACGGGTGATGAGACCACTTGATCGTCCGTGCCGAAGCGCCAGGCGAGGTAGCCATCGCCAGCGTCCAGCGCGTATAGATGACCGTCTGCCGAGCCAATGTAGACCAATCCTTCGCTCACTGCTGGCGAGGAGATGATAGGCCCCTCGGTGCGGAAGCGCCAGACCGACCAGCCTGAGCGGATGTCCAAACCATAAACGTGCCTATCATGACTGCCGACGTAGAGCATCTCCTCGGTCAAGGCAGGAGAGGAAGTCACGCCGCGTCGGGCGCTGAAGCGCCAACGCAGCTTGCTGCTGGTCTCTATGGCGTAGACGGAGCCAGCCTCGCAACCCACATAGATGGCGTCTTCGTCGATGGATGGTGACGAGCGTACCATCCCGTCCGCGTTGAAGGCCCAAGCGACGCGCCCGCTGTATACGCTGATTGCGTAGAGGTGGCGGTCGTCGGAGCCGATGAACACGTGGCCGAAGGCGACCTTGGGGGAGGACCAGACCTTGCCCTCTGTGGCGCAAGTCCAAGATACCCGTCCACTGACCGCGTTGATGGCGTAAAGTTTGTGATCGGCTGACCCGACGAACACGCGGCCTTCGTGCACGTAAGGCGAAGAGGCCATCCCGCCCTCGCTGGCGCATTTCCACCGGAACTTCCCTGTGTCGACGGTTATGGCGTAGAGGTTATGGTCATAAGCGCTTACGTAGACAGTGTCATGGTGGACCGTTGGCGCCGAGCGTATCTCGTCCTCACAGGCGAAGCGCCATAGCTCCATAATGTCGCCGCCGGTGGAGATGGACGGCGCGCTCTGGAAACTCTCTACACTACCCAGGCTGCGCGCCGAGCGGAGTTGAGCCAGCGCTTGCTGTAGCTCCCTGATAGAATCATAGCGGTCATCGGGGTTGTACTCCAGCGCTCGATTGACGATCTCCACCAACTCCATGGAGACATTGGGATTGGACTTGTGGATGGGGCGCTCGTGAAAGGAAAAGGGCGGCTCCTGTCGCGGATCCTGTCTGCTGAGCAAGTGGTGCATTGTCGCCCCTAGGGCGTAAACATCCACTCGGGGATCTGAGATGCCGCGATATTGCTCCGGTGGAGCGTACCCCTCGGTGCCGATCATCGTGCCCTTTTGCCCGCTTTGAAACATCTTGGCAATGCCGAAGTCCACCAAGCGGATGCGATTATGCTTGTCGAGCATCACATTGGGCGGCTTGATGTCGCGGAAGACGATAGGCTGCGGCTCATGATCGTGTAGATAGTTCAGGACGTCGCAAATTTGAATCGCCCATCGGACGACCTGTTCTTCTGGAAGGAAGTCCCTGCTCTCTTCCAGGATGGTCCCCAAGTCCTTACCATCCACGTATTCCAGAACGAGATAACTGCGGTCACCCTCGCTGAAAAAGTCGTAGACCTGGACGATACCAGGATGGCTCAGCGTGGCGAGGATGTTGGCCTCACGCTCGAAATTCTTCACGATCACGGCCCGTACTTCGGGATCATTGGCGGTGTTGAGCATCTCCTTGACGGCGCATAGTCGGGTGACGTTGGAGAAGCGCAGATCCTGGGCCTTGTAGACGGAGCTCATACCACCGATAGCCCGCACTCCCAGGATACGGTAACGCCCCTGTAGTAGGTGCCCATCTGGCAATCGACGTCCCTCTGGTAACTGGGTTTGCTGTTGGGCGGGAACGTCATACCGCCGCGTCCCTGCATCTCCTGGCGGGGTCCTTTGTTTTTGCCCCTCGTTTTGTTCGGGAGGGAGGTCGGATAGGTTTATATGACGAGTGTCAAGGGATCCCATGCTCTACCTCATTATCTCGCTCGTGACCATAATTCATTGGGTTGGGTTAAAGTAATTATAGGTCGCCTTGGTGATATCGGTTATCAAAAGTGCCCCTTCCTCCCATACCAGCCATTGGGGGTGATGGAGGAAGACGGTCAATATGAAATCGCTGCCGGGGCTGAATATAATCGCGGCGTCGGCCTGAGTGTCGGTGCCCCACCCGTGTCGATGCGCCACCACTGTATCCACCGGCACTCCAACTTCGATGAGACTGTTGATGCGATTCTGAGTCATCCATTGGATCATCGCGTTGCATTCACTGGCGGTTAGTGTGTCAGGATAAAGGGCCAACAGTGTGCCACCGCCTTGGCTGCACTGATATATCATTTCCAGAAGCAGGCTTATGTCCAGTGGAGTAGTCTGGATGTAGGGATCGGGCGTAGTCGTCACGTCGGCGCGAGAGTTGGCCGGCGTGCTGACCTTTATGCTTCCCTGCTCCCCATAAGGCGCTACCATAAATGTGTTTTGCAACCCTAGGCGATGCATGGCTTCAGTGAGCTTCATGGCTCCTTGGAACTCATCTCCTTCATCGATGACATCGCGCAGTAGGATGTTGGCAGCGGTGTGTTTGTCCGATTCTGTACTTTGCACCGTCTCACTGATCAATCGGTTTATCTCGGTCTCGGCTGCTTGAATCTGTTCGGGCTGGATAGTGCGGTATGTCTCCTCCAGGATGGCTATCTTGAGCACACCCATCCCGCTATAAGCTACCTTGGCGTTGATGCCCAGCTCCTCCCCAGTCTGTAGGTCTTTGATGAAAATGCCTGGCACTAATTCGGGGTGCTCATCCAATAGGGTCTGGAGCATTGTCCTCAACATCTCTATGTTCATCCGCGGCACTGCTTCGGGTTGCACGACCAGCTCGACATGCCGCTTGTCGGCCGATACAAGCGCGGACGCTAGAAGAGTGCGAGAAGCTGCGATGTCCAGCTTGCTTCCGGCTTTGCCAGCGCGGAAGGCCAACTTGTCCGGGATGGGCAAAGGATTTTGTGGCGGGCGATCATATTGATTGGCGACCCGTGTGAGGAAAGCTTCGAGCTCTTCTTCCGAGTAGCCGACGGCTACAGGGACATTCCCTGGGGTAAAATGGCGCCCTAGGATGTGGGCTACGAAACCATTCAGCCCTCTTCTAGGGCTCAGCGCGGCCTTTAGATTGGCGGCAGTTGCCTCCGCGTCATATTGTAAGCCGACGTTCTCCGGGGATAGCGAAAGCTGCTTGTCTTGGTATGCGACCTCAAGGGGGGTAGCGAAGGCCACTTCTAGGGCGTTGAGCGCTTGTTCGTGCGTCATCCCCCCTACTGAGAGCTCTGCCATGATCGTTCCCTCGGGCAACGTTTGGATGGCCGAGCGATAGTCAAAATATTGCCAGATTAGGAAGAGCGTGGCGAGAACGACAACGATAACCAGCCAAGTGATCCATCCACCTCTACGTTGCACAGAGCCTCCTCCACTTCACATGCGAGGTGATTATAGCACACGACCAAAAACAAGCCAAGTAATCGCCC